>MHFD01000074.1:0-2411 GCA_001804045.1 Omnitrophica bacterium RBG_13_46_9 | reverse complement strand
AATAGTAGACGTACTCTGCGCCGACTTTCGGCTTCCAGGGATGCATGTCTTGAAAGTGTCTGCATTCGACGCTTGTGTCAAGGGCCCACGCATTCCTTGCTCTCTTCTCTGTCTGATCCCTCGAGCCGAGATAGGAACCAAATTGATATGCGGTCTCTGCCGCTATGGTCCAGTTCTCGATCGGGTCACAGCTGCCTCTTACTCCGAGAGTATTGACGCTGTTGTCGTTTTTAATGTTCCAGTTCTCAAGGGCATGATCCCTTTTGTAAAACCAATATGCTTCTGCTTCTGCGCTGTAAACGTCAAAAACATAGCCAACATTCAAGCCATAAAGGTCCTCGTCATCTCTTGAATCGATGGCGTTCTCCCAGATCTTCGCTGCGACTACATCGATTGTCCAGGGATCATAATCCAGAGTGGCTCTGACAGCGTCGAATGAAGTCATTACTGTATACTCGTCCGCGCTGATGTTGCCGTTATAGTCTCTCAGATTTCCCCCCACGATGAAGCCTTTTCCGAACCAGATATCCTGACGGCCGATTTTCAATGTCAGCGGTGAATACAAGAACTCTTTGAGTTCTATGTAGGCTAGGTCCACCCCAATGTCAAATTCACTGGCATTCTGAGTGTAACCGCCCCTTGAAGCTAATGCAGTGACTCCGCCGTTCTCCAAGGTATCAAACTGGATATCCTTCGCGCTTCTGTCCCAGTCTCTCTGGTTGAAAAGTCTTATCACGGCTGCGACATTGTCTGTAAGATCCGCATCGATCTGGACTTCTGTGGATGACATAAAATATGTCTGCCAGTCGTCCTGACCGCCTGATCTGGGATTAGCGCCAGTTCCTAGGGGCTCTGCCGAGTTGCGGTCGAGGTCATAATCGCCTCTCATGATGCTCCGGATAGCGAGATCCCCTGAGATCTTTACGCTTTGCGTTCCAGCGTAAACACTTGTCGCCAGACAAAGTGCTAACCCTAAAACACATACTGTACGTAGTAATTTCATTTCTCCTCCTTAAAAATCTAGATGCTCATTAAATATGATCACTTATATTGTTTCCGGTGAGCATTTGTATGCCCATCCGTAATCGCACTATATCTATGTCACTATAGGCAATTCTATTGGCTATCATCAAAAAAATATTGACTCTATTTCCTCCCCCCTTTCTCAGCCTTTTTTATTTAACGCCTATACTGGTATAGAGCTAACTTTTGTTAGTAAGTATACCACAAAAGTTAGTTTTGTCAAGTATTAAGTATTCGAATGTTGCATTAAGCAAGATTTAAGTAATGTAAGATTGCGCACAGATTGTGCAAGCGCCTTTGCGGGTGAAGCAAATACACGTACTACTATTATGTATCCCTGGAAACAGCTCTCTATATATTAATTGTAGTATATACAAGTTTCTTAATCTCCTCATAAAAATTGTTTTGTAGACAAATATCGGGAGCATTAGATACAAAGGGTTCAAATCGATAGAAAAAGTTATCAAATCCTCCGCAATATAGCGTAAGAATTCCCTATAATACTATCCAGTGCCGTTGCGGTAACGCCCAGGGACGCCAAAAAACTTTTACGCTTCTTGCTGTCAATGAGGTCATCCGGAGCGTGGGCATCGGTATTCAAAACTAATCCCGCTTTCTTTTTCAGGGCAAGGCGAATAAGTCTTTTATTGGGCTTGGAATGAGATTTCCTGGTAGTGATCTCTAGATACACATTTTTTGTTTTAGCCAATTCTATGTCATCTTCGCTTATCATTCCCGGGTGAGCGAGTATGTCCACACCTGCTTTTATAAAAGCCCTGTTTGTGCCCTTCAACACGGGTTCGGAAATCGTTTCGCCATGGCCAACGATAATTTTAGCCTTTTTCTTACGCGCGTACTTAACAAGACCCCTTATGCTCTCTGGCGGAACATGCGTAATCTCAACGCCGGGAATAGCTTTTATCTTCCAGTATCTATTTAAAATGCCGCAAGTCTTAACGATTCTGGGTATTACAAAATCTATGTTTGAAAAATCTACGTGGTCCGTTATGGCGATAGCCTCATAGCCTTTATCTTCGGCGCGCCTTACAAGCTCGCTTGGCAAAAGCACCCCGTCACTTAATAATGAGTGAGTGTGTAGATCTATCATGGTTTTTCTCCTAAAAAAAATAAGAAAATTTTAAACCCTTCCGCCAGGATTAATCTTCTAATCTTAAGCATCTAACAGTTAGATGAAAAATCGCGAACAGATATTATTAATACTAGATGCTAGAATCGGCCGGAGCAAAAAAAGCACATTCCGCACTTTTTCTGCGTATGTCAAATCAATACAACATAAGGGAAAAGAGTTTCAGAGAGAAACCGCATTAGGTTTCTCTCTGAATACAGAATACTTTGTCATTCTCCTCTTCCTTTTAGGAGAGGGTACA
>MHFD01000073.1:25535-26153 GCA_001804045.1 Omnitrophica bacterium RBG_13_46_9 | reverse complement strand
TGCAACTTCTCATGTAGTTAGCACTTCGATACGTGCTATACCGAATCGTCCTTCGTCCTTTCGTCCATCGCAACGAGCAAATAGTTAGAATCGAATCGTCCTTTCGTCCAAGCGAGCCCAGCTCTTTCAGTTGAACAACACTCTGACAGAAAGGGCTGGGCGAGCGGACGTCCCACGTCCTTCGTAACGGAGTGCCCCAAACTTACACCGCCTCTATAGTCGAAGGCGGTTTTTTAGTTATGTTATAAGTAACGCTTACGACTCCCGGGACTTTTTGCGTTATTCGGTCGGCGATTTTGGTCAAAACATCATAGGCAAGTTTCGTCGGAGACCCTGTCACGGCGTCTTTACTATCCCAGCACCGTAATTCTATCTGCATGCCAAAGTCCCTTTTCCCGTCTCGTATCCCAGTGACCTTATCTTCATGTAGAATCGCCAAATACTGAAACGCTTCTGTGCCGGACAGTTCCTTTTCGATAATTTCCGTGGCTTCCCGTACGGTCTTTATCCTTTCCGGCGTAACCTCACCTATCACCCTGGCCGCCAAAGCTGGACCAGGAAAGGGGGGTCTTTTATATATCTCTTCCGGCAGGCCCAAAGTCTTGGCCACCTTCCGAA
>MHFD01000073.1:9590-25490 GCA_001804045.1 Omnitrophica bacterium RBG_13_46_9 | reverse complement strand
CTCGGGATCCAGCACGCCTTTTAGAGCATTAAAAAATTCTTTTCGCGCATCAACCAGCTCCGTGTCTATTCCCAATTTTTTAAACAATGATACGATCCTCTGGGGCTCACCCGCCCTCATCAGGCCATTTTCGATAAAATATGTCTTTAGCCTCGATCCTAATGCCTTATGGGCCAGCATGGTAACAGCTGAAGAATCTACTCCGCCGGACAGAGCGTTAACGGCAAGACCGTTTCCGACGCTTGCAGCGATTTCGTCTATTTTCTGTCTGATAAACTCCTTGGGCCGTAATTCTTCCGACCGTATCTCCTTGATTTTCATACCTACTATCCCTCCTTATCTACTTTGACAATATCCCTGACAACTTCCTCTTGATATTTGCCGCATCTTCCCCTTGCTGAAATGAGACTTTTGCGATAACGCGGGCGCCCTTTGTCTGGAGGACTTTTTCCATGATTTCCAGCGCTTTTTCCTTACCTGCGCCGCTTCCGTAAGTCACGAAACACACCGCCGTTTTTCCCTCTAATGAACCGCAATTGTCCAGATAGGTATTTACAGCGGGCGCGGGCTTAAACGCCCAGACAGGGCTTCCTAAAAAAATCCTATCGAAATCCTTGAGGTCCAAAAGCGTCCGATAAAGAGCCGGTTTGCTATCAAAAAAAGCCTCTTTGCATTGAATCAGAAAGTTGGTGGCTTCTTTTAAAGGCCTTATCCTTACAATAACAACCTCATCTCCCATCTCCTTCAAAATATTATCTATGACCTGTGTTACGTGGTGCGTATTGCCTGTGTAGGAATAATAGATTATGGCTGTTTTCATTTTCCCCCTTCCTCCGCTTTTGCCCTATCTATATACTGCGTAGTTTCGGGATCGATTTCAATCAGATCCCCTTCCTTTATGAACTGAGGCACATCGATCTCGATTCCATTTTCCAAACGCACTTTTTTATACACGCTGCTTCCGTCATGGATCGCCTGAGGCGCCTGCGATACCTTCAGTTTTATTCTCGAAGGAAAATCGATGTCCACCGGCGCATCATTGAAAAACCGCACGTTGAAGCTGTCTCCTTCTTTCAAAAACAAAGACCTGTTTCCAAATATGCCTCTGGGCATTGCGAACTGCTCAAAAGTCTCATCATCCATAAAATATATATTTTCATTATCAGAGTACGTATATTGGGCTTTTTTGTGTGGGGGGGTTATGTCCTCGACCTTTTCGTCGGGATGAAAGACCTTTTCTTGAAATTTGCCTTCAGGTATGCTTTTCATGGAAACTTTTACCTGTTTTTCAGCTTTTGCCGTGCCGCTGAAAGAAGCGGAAAGAACCTTATACAATTCGTTATGGATAAGAATTATATTTCCGACCTGTATTTTAGCGGCTTCTTTCATAGTTGGGCCTCGCTTTTTCGATTAGGCAAAAGTCTAGCCTAAGCTGGGTTTGGTCCCTAAAAGCATCGCCTCTTTTACGGAATCCGCCACGTCTTTTCCAGCAAGTATCTCTGCCAGCTTAATGCCAAAAAGGCAAGCCGTGCCCGGTCCTCTGCTTGTTATAACGTTCTTATCCACAACCACGGCTTCATCAGAAAAAGTCACCTCAGACGAAAACATATCCTCCATACCTGGATAGCACGTGGCCTTCTTTCCGTTAAGAATGCCCGTTGGAGCCAGGACCACAGCGGGAGACGCGCAAATCGCCGCTATGATCTTCTTCTTTCCGTGCATTTCCTTTATAATGGTCTTCACTTTCTCGGATTTTGAGAGATTTTTCGCGCCGAGAGAGCCGCCGGGGAATACCACAACCTCAAACTCCCCGTTCAGTTTGTCCAGCTCTGAATCCGCTAAAATTTTTACTCCGCGTGCGCTGGTTACTTCTCGCGCGGAAAGGCCGGCCAGCATGACATCTATTCCCGCTCTCCTTAAAATGTCCGCAGGGCCCATCGCCTCGATTTCCTCAAAGCCGTCTGCCAGAATAATCAGGACTCTTCTCTGCGTCATGTTCTGCCACTCTTTTATCTAAAATTATACCTCTAAAAATCGATGGGCTCAACCTTTTCTTGAACGAAGTTTTTCAGTTCTTACGGTTGAAAGGATATAAGCGAATTTGAAATAGATTTGCTCGGATACCGAAACAAAGACAGCGTGCTGATCCGGTTCAGCCACCCCTTCTATCAAGCCTCGAGTCGCATCTTTTTCCTTTTTTGATTTTTATATTAGCTCTGGAAAAGGCCTTCGGTTTTATCTGCGTCAGCTTATACTGTCTGTTGTCCGTTCTTTTCATGTATGGGTCCTGTCTGATAAGGGATCATGCGCTTTTTCAAATAATACCCGAAAGCTTGAGGGCGCATATGGTCTTCGCGTCTACGATTTCCCGTGACGATAGAAGTTTTCCTATCTCTTTGCCGGTAAATACGCTTAAGCTTATTATCTCGTCGTCCTGCTGTTCGGTTTCAACTTTTTTTAATTTATGCGCCCTGAATATAATTATTTTTTCGGTAGTATAACCCGGGGCTGGATATATAAGGCCTATTTTCTTCCAAACCTTCGCGCTGTAACCTATCTCCTCTCTTAGCTCCCTTTTCGCGCATCCAAGAGGCGGCTCGCCTTTTCCGAGGGTCCCCGCAGGAAGCTCCCATACGTACGAATGGATCACGGGCCTGTATTGCTTTATAAGCACTATTTTGTCGCCGCTTAAAAACGGCACGATTAAAACGGCGCCGGGATGCTTTACTACTTCTAAATCCACAAGGCAGCCGTTCGGGAATCTGTGTCTTTCAACACATAGGTCAAATAATTTCCCGCCGAATACCATCTTCTTAGTCAATCTTCCCATTTTTTATTGCGTTCAAATAGGCTAGGATAAACCGTCTAAAAAATACTTTATTTCATTCATGAGCCGTTCTTCCGAGTCAAAAAAAGCCGTGTTGTGCGATCCTTTTATCTTAATGAATTTTTTCGGAGGTTCTGCGGCATTAAACAGCTTCTCACCCATGTAAAACGGCACGATCTCATCGCCCGTGCTGTGAATAATCAGTTTCGGGCAACTGATATTTTTTATTTTGGAAACGGAATCGAATTTACTCGTAATCACAAAAGAAGGGACAAACGGATACACTATGTGTGTCATATCTTTAATCGACGTAAAAGCCTCTTCCGTGATCAACGCCCCTGTATTCTTTTTCGCTGCCAGATCGACAGCAACGGCTCCGCCGAGAGACTCACCGTAAAGAATAACGCTGTCACCTGCCACGGCGCGTTCCTTGATAAGATAGCCATAAGCCGCTTCCGCGTCTTTATATAGACCTGATTCGCAAGGCCTGCCCTCGCTCTTGCCGTAACCGCGATAATCGAATATCAGCACGCTAAGTCCCAGGTCATGAATACGTGCGAGCTTTTCCAATCTATGGCTGATGTTACCGCCGTTTCCGTGACAGAAAAGAACCGTGAATTTAGCATTATCCTTAGGTATAAACCAGCCGTGTAGTTTTTTATTGTCGGCGCTTCTGAAATAAACCTCTTCGAAAGCCAATCCTGCCGATCCTGGGTCGCCGTCGATCGCCTTCATGGGAAAATAGATATTGCGCCGCTCGACATATCTGGCCCATATAGCGAAAAATACGCCGAAGGCGCAGAGCCACAAAAATAACTTCATTGTGTCGCCTTTAATAAGACAGGGCCCTGCAGGGTCCGGGAGCTCATATTGGATACCCCGCCAGAGATCTGTGCGGTTTTTTATATACCCTATCCGAATCCTTGTCTCATGCCGACTTCGGGCAGAAACAGCGGATAAGCAATGTTACAAGGTTATTTATTATACACTTAAAAGCGAGCCGTCTCAAGGTTTATCGTAAAAGTTCGCATTATATTTTAACATGATTACAGAGATCATGGATATACTCAAAAGAGACTACGGCAATTGAGACTTAAATCTCCGTAATCTGGATTGCATCTTTTAGAAGCAAAGAATCACCGTAATCATTCTTTGATTTTAAGGGGATTGCAGAGATTTGAAAAAGATTACAGCGATTAAATTCTAAATCTCTGTAATCTATATTGCTTTTTTTAGAATCAAAAAAATCGCTATAATCATTCCTTAAAAAAAGTTGAGGATAGCAGGTAGGTAATATATTTTTATTAGTTTTTTATTTTAAAATATCGATAACTATGATATAATTTTTTTAAAAGGAGGTTTGATCATGAAATTTAACGGAAATTTATTGGTCATAGGTTGCGGCTCTGTCTCTCAATGCGCCATTCCGCTGGTACTTGAACTCATTGAAATGTCCCCGGAAAAAATTACTATTATGGATTTTGTCGACAATCGTTCGCGCGTCAAAGACGCCCTCGACAGAGGCGTAAAATATGTTTTCGATAGGGTGACTCCCGATAATTACACTAAACTTCTTGCAAAATATGTAGGCCCTGGTGACATGATAATAGATCTTGCCTGGAATATAGAGGCCGAAGCTATACTCGATTGGTGCCGCGATAACCGCGTTTTATATGCAAATACCTCGATCGAAGAATGGGATCCATACAAAGATTCTAACCGTAACGATCCGACCCGATACACATTGTATGCCAGACACATGCAACTTCGCAATATGCTGGACAGATGGGGAGATAATAATGGCACCACGGCTATTGTCGATCATGGCGCTAACCCCGGTCTGGTATCGCACTTCACGAAATACGCGCTTCGGGATATCGCCAAAAAGATTTTGAGTGAAAAACCTTCCGACCCGCGAGTGGACCAGCTTCAAGGACTGCTGCAGGAAAAAAATTTCGCGAAGCTGGCTCAGATAACGGGTGTAAAAACTATTCACATAAGCGAAAGAGACATGCAAATCACAGACAAGCCCAAAGAGGTAGATGAGTTTGTAAATACATGGAGCATCGAAGGCTTCTTCGAAGAAGGTGTCGCCCCTGCGGAGCTGGGTTGGGGAACGCATGAATATTATATTCCTCTCAACGCTCATTTTCACAAGGTCGGCCCCCAAAATCAGATCTGTCTCTCTTCGATAGGCATGAAGACATGGGTGCGATCCTGGGTGCCCTGCGGTGAGATTACCGGCATGGTCATCCGTCACGGGGAGGCGTTCAGCATTTCAGACCGTCTTACGGTCTGGGAAGACGGAAAAGCCGTTTACAGGCCTACCGTTCACTACGCGTACAGGCCGTCTGACGCCGCCATTAACTCCATGCAGGAACTTGAGATGAGACAATTCAAACTTCAGGAAAAACAGAGAATAATGAGCGATGAAATAATAAGCGGCAGGGATGAGCTTGGGGTATTGCTCATGGGGCATGATTTTAAATCTTGGTGGTGCGGAAGTCTGCTCGATATCCATACAGCACGCAAACTCGTTCCACATCAGCAGGCAACTACCCTCCAGGTCGCCATCTCCGTGGTAGCAGCCGCTGTCTGGATGATTAAAAATCCTAAAAGAGGCTTCCTGCTGCCTGATGATCTGGACCATGAGGAGATCCTTCGAATAGCTATACCCTATATAAAACCCTTTGTTTCCAGATCTGTCGACTGGACGCCCTTAAAAAATCTAAATACGAAATTCACTAAATTTGATATACCCAGGCCGAAAGACGAGGATGTCTGGCAATTTACCACGTTCCTCGTCGATTCAAGGGAGAGATTGAATGCCCGTGACGCCCGTACAATACAGCCTAAAACCGCCGAAGTCGAAGTCCAAATATAACGGGAACGGCTCCGATAATACAGTCTACAGCGTTGAAACGCTCATAAGAGCGATGCTAAAAAAGCATCACACGCCTTTAATGATAATAAGGCGTTCAATACTCGAAAAACAATATAAGCGTTTCCGCAAACATCTGCCTGACGTCACCCCTTTCTATGCCATAAAGGCCAATTCCCATCCCAAAATAATCAAAACATTTATTAAGTTCGGGTCCGGTTTTGACGTAGCCAGCGGTGCCGAGATGAAGCGTGTCTTAGAACTGGGTGCGGCCCCTTCAAAAATTATTTTTGCCAACACTATCAAGACGCCCGAAGACATCACCTTTGCCCGAAGGCACAAAGTCAAACTTATGACCTTTGACAACGAACCGGAATTATACAAGATCGCCAAGTATTATCCCGGCGCGCATGTGCTTGTCCGCATTAAAGTCGCGAACATCGGAAGCATAGTGGAGCTTTCCCTTAAATTCGGGGTAGATCCGGACCAGGCGTTTTTTCTCTTGCGCAAGGCAAAGGCGCTTGGGTTATCGCCGGTGGGCGTAAGTTTTCACGTGGGTTCGCAATCCACCAATGTCGAAAATTATCTGCAGGCCCTGGAGATTTCGGCAGGTATTTTAAAAGAAGCGAAAGAAAAGGGGTTGCAACTTAAGATCGTGGATATCGGCGGCGGTTTCCCCATTCAGCATTTCGACAATGAGATAGGTGTAAATTTTGAAAGAATGGCTTCCCAGATAAGGCGCGTAATAAAGACACTGTTTGACAAGAATATCAAATTCATAGCCGAGCCGGGAAGATTTTTAGTAGGGCCTGCCGGAATCCTTGTTACCCAGGTCATAGGAAGGACTTTTCGCAACAATAAAAATTATTACTATCTTAACGACGGTGTTTACGCTGATTTTTCCGGTATGATATTTGACCACTGCAGGTATGAGTTCAAGACATTGCGGCGCGGCCAGAAATTTTTGAGCGCTCTCGCCGGGCCTACCTGCGATTCCTTCGATACCCTTTCCGATAACTGCGAGATAGCCGAGCTTTATGTAGGCGACTCGGTCTATGTGAAAAATATCGGCGCTTATTCGTGCGCAAGCGCAACCGCAGGCTTCAACGGTTTCCCGCCAGCAAAGATCGTCATGGTCTAAAATCAGCGTCTAGCGGTTAGCGTCTAGCGATTAGTAATTATAAATACCAGACTATAAAGCACTCACTCTAGGCGTTAAGCTAGACGCTAGTTGTTTCCTTCGAGAAAAATCTTCAAACAGATCCGCCTCGCCTGCTTTGCAGGCAGGGCGGAAGACGCTAGATATTATGCCGGGGGGTATTCGGAAGGAAGTTTTGTCGGTTTTATTCTGTCATATCTAAGCAATGTTACAATGAGATAGCTCACAAAGGCAACTGCCCCGCCATATGCCGCAGCTTTGTAGAAAATAGGGTCGGATATCTCCTGAAAGTTGCCCGTATTCAAGAATATATAACCCAGCCAAGTCGCTGTCCCGGATACCATGGAAACCCAGGCAGCGAGCTTATTTGCTTTTTTCCAATATAGCGCCGCGGTAACCGGGACAAATATCCCGACAAAAAGAGTGGCCCAGGAATTCACCATGAGATGGTATATCTGTTTCACGCGGATAGCCACACCCACGGAAATAACTGCCACAATTACTGTTGTGACTCTAGCCAACGGCAACAGATTTTTTCTCTTTACTCTCGGAAAAATCTTCAGAATAACGTTATTTGTCATAAGAGAAGTGGCGGCAAGAAGAGAGCTATCAGCCGAGCTCATGATGGCCGAGATAAGAGCCCCCATAAAAAGCATCAAAAGAAAAGGCGGCAGAAACTCTATTGCAAGATTAGGCATTACATGCTCCGGGTCTTCCAGGCCGGGCATAATCAACCTCCCGGCAAGCCCAAGCATTATGGGAATCGTGCCTACCATAATATAACAAACGCCTGCGGTGATGGCGCTGTATTTAGCTATTTTTTCATTTTTGCTCGCCAAAGACCTCTGAATAAGGTCCTGCCCCACTATGCATCCCAAGCCCATCAACGTCCACTGGCCGATATATGAGACCCAGCCGCTATAACCCGGTTTTGGAGGAATAATATGCCAGAACTCCCGTGGCGTGGACATGATAAGCGCCCCCTAAACCGCCTACCTTATTTAAAACTACGGGAAAAATAATGAATAACCCCAAGACCAATATCGTGACTTGTATGAAATCCGTAATTGTCACCGCCCACATGCCGCCTGCAAACGTATATACCAAAACGATGATGCCTCCCAATATGATGCCCAATGTCGGGTCTATTCCGGTAAGGATATACATTATATAACCAAGAGCAACCATTTGGCTGCCCAACCAACCTATATAAACCGGGATCATCAGAATAGACGCAAAGATCTCTGAATTCCTGCTGTAATATTTACCGAATATATCGGTAACCGTCAAAAGCTTCAGTCTTCTTAAAAATCCGACATAAAAAAATCCCGCTAGTATCAGAGAAACGCCTGCCGCAAAGGGATCGGATATTACTCCCAGGAAGCCGCGCGAATACGCCGTCCCCGAAGCGCCCATGCAGGAGCCGGCGCCAAACCACGTTGCGAAAAGCGTCGCCAACGCGAGATAGAAAGGCAACCTGCGGCCGGCTACGAGAAAATCCGCCAGGTTCTTTATCCGCTTGCTCGACCAATACCCCACAGCCAGCATGCCAAGCATGTATATGGAAACACCCAGTAAAATCATTCCGCTCATATTCCCGCCTAGAATTCAGAGTTTTTATTTATTATACACAATATAATATTTAAATGGCAATTGTTTTGAGAAAATTTTTTGAGTCGGCGTGAAGCTCCACCGCCTTACAGCGGTGGCTTCTCTTTTTACAGGGTTCCGCTCTATCGGTGGAGCGGAACCCTGAACCGAAAGCCATTCATCCGCGCCCTTACAGGCGTGGCTTTCTGGTTCATGGGTAAACCATGTGCCGGGACGGGTTGGTGTAAAATAGATGCCCCACGGCGTTACAGCCGTGGGGCATCTACTATTAATTTGTCGCGGGCGGGATCCCGCTAATCGGCGGAATTACCGGTGCGGTAAAATTTCAATACTTCATCCAGACATCCGGCTTGCCGTCCCCGTTAGAATCTCTTTTGCTCTCTGTCGGCTTGCCGTCTGTATAAGTTATCCACTCGTTTATCGCGCCATCACCTGTCGTATCCGCTTCTATTCTAACCAGTTGCCCGTTCTCATCATAGTGCTCGATGCGGTCTATGCTACCGTCATAGTTAGAATCCACCTCGACCTTCTGCGGAAAAACCTTTTCTTCCTTCGCGCTGTCCTGAGCGCTGCAATGAAACGTAAAACCAAAACAAATAAGAACTGCACATAACACCACCGCGATTCTCATATGACCTCCTTTATTCTTTATTTGTGCCGGCCCGCCTTTTACAAGAACCTCATTAGCAATTTTCTGGCTTTATAGCGACAGTATAAATATACCTGCTAATATAGACATTTGCAAGGATATATTTACGGTTCTCCCGCTCTAAATAATATTAAGCCTGTTCTGGTAGCGCTCCATCTCCTTTATGATCTTATTCATCATGCAAACCGCCTTATATGGGTACTTGCCCACCGCTGTTTCACCGGAAAGCATAAGATGAGTAGCGCCGTCCAGGATGGCATTTGCCACATCGCTGACCTCTGCTCTTGTCGGGAAAGGCTCTTCGGTCATGCTATCAAGCATCTGGGTCGCCACGACAACGGGCTTATTTTTTAGACGGCACATTTTGACAATCTCTTTCTGGATCGCGGGAACCTTATAAACAGGAACGCAGATGCCGAGGTCACCTCTTGCGACAATTATACCGTCTGCCTCATCGATTATCTCCTCTATGTCTGCGAGGGCCTGCCTGCTTTCCACTTTGGCGAAAATTTTACATTGTTCGTGTTTAGGTTTGACGATATTCTTTAGCATCCTTATATCCCTGGCATCCCTGACAAACGACTGGGCTATGTAATCGAACTTATGTTCTATCCCCAATTTTAAATCCTGCCTGTCTTTCTGCGTCAACGATTCAAAATCCAATTCCGCTGTCGGAATATTTATGCCCTTATGCTCTGTTAATAATCCGCCTACGCGCACCTTTACTTTTAGACTTTTCCTGTCGATACCCTTCACCTCAAGCACGATCTTGCCGTCATCGATAAAAATCAATGTATTTTTCTTTATTCCTTTCAATGAACCTTTATAATCAAAGGAAACCGCTTTTTCGTCCCCTATGATATCTTCTTGCGTAAGGTGAAATCGGGCTCTTTTTTTTAACTGAAGCGGCCGCGATAATCTGCCGACTCTTATACGATAGCCCTCCAGGTCCTGCATTATCTTTACCGCCCGTCTCATATTTTTATTTAGCATATTTATGCGCCTGGCTCTTTCCAGATGCTCGATATGCGTGCCATGCGAAAAATTCAGGCGCACTATATCTAGCCCGCCTGTAAACATCTTTCGCAAGACCGTCTCGGAATTGCTAGCCGGACCCAATGTCGCTATAATCTTAGCTTTTGCCATATCATCCCCAATCGTTACTAGTAACGTGCTATTGTTAACACTCTCGTATATAGGAAGGTCCCTTAAGGTTTCTTGATGTTGCTTGATGTTTCTTAAGGTTGCGTTTATGTTGCAAAGGTTTCAGAGGTTGCAGATGTCGCTTATATATGGCGAAATTCGACAGTCGAAATTCGTATAGGACGTGATGTTTAAACCCGGTTTATTGTCCTACTGAAAGGGCGGGGTCGCAATGACGGGCTCGAATCGTCCGTCGTCCGAACGAGCTTGCCCTTAAGCTTGCCGAAGGATGTAAGCAAGCGGTCGTCCTTACGTCCTTCGTAACGAGCAAATAGTTAACTATGAGCCATGAGCTAAGAGCTACCGAGTCAATGTATTTCAATAAGTTTCCATGAGTATCTATAAGTATCAATGTATATCAACTGCTTCATAACGGGCAAATAGTTAGTGTCCCTACCTCGATATCTTCAATATCTGATATTTTAAAATCCCCGCAGGAGCTTGGATCTCGACCGTTTCCTTTACTTTATGTCCTAACAGACCTTTTCCTACAGGTGAAGTCACGGAGATCTTCCCTTGAGAATAATCTGCTTCCAGCTCCGATACGAGAGTATATTCGAGCTCTTCTCCCGAATCCAGATCCTTCAGCTTAACGGTCGCTCCTATTAGCGCCTCGTTTTTAGGGATATTTTCATCATCGAGTATCTGGGCATTGGCCAGCTTCTCTTCCAGCTCAGCGATCCTCTTCTCGTTCATGCCCTGAGCCTCTTTGGCCGCGTCATATTCGGCGTTCTCGCTCAAATCGCCGTGCGCGCGCGCTTTGCCTATATCACTGGATAATTCTCTCCTGCGGACCGTCTTCAGGTATTTAAGCTCTTCTCTAAGTTTCTCGTAGCCTTCAGGGGTCAAATATGTATTCGCCATACATCCAAACTCCTTTTTTTTGTCAATAATTTCTATTTCCCGCTTCGATCTTTTAGGTGATCTTTGCCTTTCCGATGGTACAATAAGTCCGCTCGATTTTTTTAGTGCTGATATATGTTTCGGGAATGGCGAGGGTTGAATATATGCGCTTTTCTCCCTTAAAGCGTATATCCGTCTAGTCGGCGAAACCGGAGGATCTTTTCGTTCACTTACTTTTACCTTCGCTCTTCTTTTGTATCTTTAATCGCCTGAGTTCCTTCTGCTTCTGCCGGGCCGCTGATTTGACTTCAGGGTCATTCGCGTATTGTTTAATCTTTTCGTAAAAAGGTTTTGCTTCTTTATATTTCCCTTGGCTGTAAAGTTCTTCTGCCTGAGTATATAACAAGTCCAGTTCGTTTAGTTTGCCCTGTATCTCTTCGTTTTTCTTGATCTCCGCGAGCTTCTTATCGATATCCTTTATTCGGGCCTGGGCTTTCCTGGCAAGTTTGTCAACGTCATACTGAATATATTTGTCGCTTGCAAACGCTGCTGTTACAAGGGTTATGGTAACATCAAGAATAAATATAATCAATAAAATCTTCCTCATCTCTCCCTCTCTTTTGCGATACGCCGGTATCCGTAAAAACGATCATCGCGCAATATCGGCATGCATCTGCGTTACCGCCCCCAACACCTGTTCGTATAGATCTCTAGCTTCGTCATATCTCCCTTCATTATACAACATTTCCGCATCTTCGAAAAGCAAAACAGTATCTTCCTCTTCTTTCAGTTTTGAATTTATTTCTGTATCAACGTCGAATTTTATCTGCGTAACCACAAGATCTATCTCGCTATAAAGTCTCCTAGCCTCCTCATATCTGGCCTCTTTATAAAAGGTTTCGGCCTGCCTGAACTTTTCGTTTAATTTTGCCTTATCGTCATTTGAGATAAGCTTCATCCTATCTTTTATAAGATTATCTTTGATATCGTCCGCTCTATCCACTCCGAGCCGCCTTATGCCGGGAATCCCTTCTAATTCCGGTTCCAAAAGGGCGAGGGAGCAGTTAAGATACGGCCCATAAGCGGTGTAGTTCTCATCGCAGATCTCATTATCGTCGTAATCTACGAAATTCCAGCCTGCCGCGACGCGCACGCGGTCAAAAAATAGTACCCCTGCCTCCGCCTGAACGCCCTGTTTCGCGGTGCTGGTATTTCTATTGTTGATAACATGGTATACGCCCGCGATATCAAACCAGTCAGTAAATTTATACCGCAAACGCATACTCATGAGGTCCGTCATAGAGTTAGTGGTTATGCGATTCGCGTTTTCACCTACCCATTTGAGGGCGTATCTTGCGTAAAGTTCTATTCTTGACGTAAGGTCGTATATCGCCTCGGCGCTGGCTATGTGCTTTGTAGAATCTGTCACTTCGGTCGTGCCGTTACTATCTTCCTCCTTTGAATATTCATATTTCGCAAGCATGTTGAGCCTGTCATTATCTATCGGCCTATACGCAAAACCTCCCATCAGGCGCTGCAAGAGGTAATTGATATTATTAGCGCTCTTGTCGCGTTCCGTCTGGTATTGGCCGCGGGACAGAAAATACAATGAATCGTTTATGCCGAAACGGGCGTTCCCGTCAAGGTTGTATTCGCTTATGTCGAGCTCGTTGCGCTGTTCGTATTTCGCGCCTACGGTATTAGGGCTGCCTTCCGGCCTGTATTCCGCCGTAACGCTCTGCGAGTTCGCGTCGTACCGCCATTCGCCTGTGGTCTTATCCCTCTCGAGTAGAAAATTTACAAAAAGGTCCTTCGCGACTTGCCACTCTGCGCCGTATCCGATGTTTTCCTCGTTCTTGTCCTTCGAAAACACGACTGAATTGTTTGTCGATAGCGAAAGCTTTTCGGTCAAGGGGACGTTTACATTCTGTCCTATCTTTGTAGTGTCGACCTTTCCTCCCACAAAGCCGTATTCTATGTAGCTATTAAGCCCATTTTCTCCGTCATGCATCAACCCCACGGCGGATATATTCGAATTATATGACAGGTCCTGACCCTTTGTCCTTTCATGACGGAAGTCGTGCCGTCCGTACACAGAATTATGCTCGTCCAGCCGGTAGTCCACTCTAGGAGATATCGTATTTATTATCTGGCGCCAGCGGCCTTTCTCATTTTGTTTTTCATACCGATACTCGGCGCTTCCTATCAGGCTGGGGGTAAATTTAAATCCGCTCTGGACCTTCAGGACAGCGGTTGTGGTATCATGCGAAAGGCTCCTCTCATCGACAAATTCCCGGAAATCATAACCTGTGCCCAAAATATAGCGCTCTTTCTCATAGTATAGGTCTACTTTTGTATTCCTGTCAAAAGTGCGGTTTTCTGTGGAGCGGTCCTTATAGTGGTCTACGATCACCGACATATCCTTTATGGGCTTGACCTCCGCCATGACACCGTATTTCTGTGTTGCGGATTCGGCCACATTGACAGGGTTTGAAAAATGGTTATCGATCTCTGTCGCGTAGAACTGAACACGGGCCTTATCCGCCAAAAGGCGCGTTCTGGTCTCAATACGCCATGCCTTACCCGGTTTATCCAGAAGGTCGTCCGAATACGCGTATTCTCCCGATACCGTGGTGCCGGGGAAAATCTCGGCTGTTCCGTCTATGCCGAAAAGGCGAAGTTTTTCGTAATCTTTCTGCTCCGATATAAACTGGTAACCGGCTTTGAATTTGGGAATAAGCCTGCTTGGGCCGAATTCGCCGAATGTGACCTCAGCCCGTGTCCCCATGATGTAGTGGTCGAGTATCCTTGTCTGTGGGACATATTCATAATCCACAACGATAAATACAGGGTCGCCGTTTTCGTCCCGTGTGGGGACGGGTTTTTTAAAAATTATTTTACCCTGGCTATAATCTATTTCGTAATCCATGTCGAGTGTTTTCGTCTCAGAGGATAGGACCAGATCGGTTCTATTTCTTTCCCTTACCTCTATGCGGACGATTTCCGTATATTCGATTATGGGCTTCCGGCTCAGATAATACGGCCCGGATATTCCTCTGGCGGAGATGATGTCCTCCCGCTTATCCTGGCGGGTTTCCGAGCCGAAGAAATCTATCTTTACGTTTGGATTTCCTTCGGGCAGCTCTTCCTCGAAGTCTTTCGTCTCGAAGTGGGCTTTTATGCCGTGGAGGGTGCGGCCGTATTTGGAGAGTTCTGTCCTTGTAAACTCTTCTGTCGAGTAATTGGCGTACATGGCATAGGTATCCGCCCTTTCGAGCCTTATGTAAAATTTGCCCTGCGAATCCGCCTCGTCATATATCCTGGAATTGTCCCCGTATATAGGATAATATTTTTCGGGGTTTATGTATTCGAAAAGGTGGTCCTGGTAATCTATTTCAGAATCGTAGCGGGCCGTCAACAGATATTTCCCTTTTATCTTTCCTTTTAAATATACTTTCACGCTTCCGTCAGTGTAAAAACTGTTTTTAAAACCCTCGCTTGAGCCGTCTTTCAGGTTCTCTAGATTTCCTTTTGCGGCCATATATCCAAACTGCCCGCCCGCAAGCGGGATCAGCATAAACTGGTTCTCTTTTTTGTCCTTCTGGGCCTGTTTTTCGGCTTCGTCTTCCGGCAGGATCTGCAAAGGTATATTTACTTTTGTCGTTTGCGTCTCATAGACGCGGAAGAATTTGGAAACGCGCGGTATTTCCGGCCTGTATACGGGCTCCTCGCCCCTTACCTCATATTTCTTTTCCTCTGTGCTTTTTTTGTCACTAAAAATATTCTTTTTGATCCAATCTCCCAACGTCCTTCTTTCGATAAGGGCTTCGGCGGGCCTGGATTCTTCGGGCCTGGATATTTTTTCATCCGCGCTTTTGCCTGCGGGTCTCTCCCATTTCTTCAGCGTGGATTCCCTGCTAAGAGGGCCTCCCGGCAACACCCTGGGGTCTACGCGTAATATATGGGTGCCCAGAGACACTTCGGGGATCGAGAATTTGCCGTATTCGTCGGTTATCACCTCTTTACCATCTTCCATTATGATAGACATGTTAGGTATGCCTTCTTCGCCGCTATCCTGTACCCCGTTTCTATTCTTATCATGGAATATTTTTCCCGTAACAAGCTCTTTATCGCAGAAAAGACCTTCTATTATGTCAACTACTGCCGTGGAAGGACCTGCATCCGTCGGAAAACCGCTTGCGGTCCCGGTCGCGTATGCGTAGTTCTTGTTCTTGCCTGTTTTGACATCGGGTCCCACTATCACCCTGTATGTGATTGTCTTTGTCTTTGTCGGCGGACTATGGGACAGCGTCCCGAGCGACCAGGAAGGCGCTTTTTTGTTTGTCGGGTCGTCTAATAATGTAGCGCCGTCTATAGTCGTAGTGCCGGATACATACTTAAAGTCATGCGGCAAAGATGCCGTTACCGTGACGTCTGTAATATTTATCAGATCTGCGGTATCCGGGATAACCAGGTCGGAGTTATTTGTTACGGTTATTGTATAGGTAAGGATGTCGCCGACCGATGCTTCGGTCTTGTTCACTGTTTGCCGTATGGTAAGATATTGCGCCTTATTGGGATCGGAGGTGCTTTCGGAATCCAGGGGATTCATGGGAACGTCCCACCGGCCCGAGCCTGAATAAATGCGGAAGGGTTGGCCCTGATAATCTTCATACCCTTCTTTTGTGACAGTGAGGTAATAAATACCCGCGGCAACGTCGAAATTG
>MHFD01000073.1:9423-9550 GCA_001804045.1 Omnitrophica bacterium RBG_13_46_9 | reverse complement strand
GGCATCCGTTGTATATTACGCCCGCTCCTGTATAGAGGGTTACTTTCGCGCCCTGTATGGCCTCCTTTGTCACAGCGTTATAAACATTTCTCTTTGGAAGGCTGAATGTATCAAAAACATTGCCGGA
>MHFD01000073.1:9213-9325 GCA_001804045.1 Omnitrophica bacterium RBG_13_46_9 | reverse complement strand
ATGGGTTGATGCGCCATCACAATGATCCATGTAGCGCTGGTAGCCGCTTCTGAATCGAGATCCGCGACAAGCCAATTATACTGGGCGCTCCCTTTTCTATAATCCGCGCCGC
>MHFD01000073.1:2634-9190 GCA_001804045.1 Omnitrophica bacterium RBG_13_46_9 | reverse complement strand
AATAACATGAGTCCCCATTATGAAGTATCAAGGTATTCGGATTATGGGGGATCATCGAAGTCGCCACCTTTTCCCAGTCATCTTGATAACGTGCCCCTATTCCGTTTGCCCGGTTGTCGCCGCAAGTAATAAATTTAAAACCGCTATCCGGAGGAGGGGCTGTCCTAAACGTGCAGCGCGAGCTTTCGTCGCCTCCGGAAGTGACTTTGTAATGGTAAAACGTGTTGGGCCTAAGTCCGGTAAGCTCAACTCTGTGATAATTTACCGCCGTGGTTTCTGTGTAACTGGAGCCATAACCGTCCGTAAAACCATAATCGACGGTTCCTGCTTCAGCAGCAGCGGATTTCCAGCACACAGTTATGCCGGTTTGGCTGACATGCATCAGATAGGGATCTACCTCGGCTCTGGCGGAAGGAGAAGAAAATAAAAATGTCAGATTTATTAAAAAAAGAAAATAGAATATCCTTTTGGTCATATGGCGTTGTTTTTGCCGTGAATTTTATTATGCCTTTTATCTATAAGCTATTTAATAGTATCGATAAACCGGTTTTTAGAAAAAAATGCGCATATATCACAATTTTGTATTATATAAAGTATACTAGCCATATATCGATTTGGCAAATATTATTACGCTGCATACTTTAAACATGGCCGCTACCAGACAGGCCCCCGCAAGCCCTAAAACAGGTAAAAGTATGATACCGCCAACGATACCGCCTATCCAGCCGCCAACCAGGTCAGACCCATAAAGCAAACCGGCTGTGCCGCCGAGATCCGGACCTTTAGGTCTCATATCAAGGTCTAAATACATCTTGTTGGCCAAAGGAAACTGCAGTCCTATAAGAAAGCCTGAGAAGAAGGAAAGGGCTAAAAATATTATCTGCGGCAATAGTGCGGCGGGATGATCGAGATAGGGCCGGAGAAGATAAAAAACCGATGGGAGCGCCGCGGAAAAAAGCGTTATGGATAGCTCTGTTTCTATGAACGGAATGGCCGCTCTTTTAATGCGCCCTAAAAAAAGAGTCATCACCCAACCGCCTATCGATATCCCGAACATCAAAATAGTGATCAAAAACCCTATCCAAAGAAAAACATATCCATAGAGAACCTGAAAAGCGAAGATTAAGGCGAGGTTAAATATCATCCCGGCAAAGCCGGTAGTAGTTACGCATAACGGAATACTAAATCTGGCTAATCGGCTGGTTTTCCGGATAAGCGACAAAAAGATAACGGTAAAAAATGAAAGCGAAATAAAAACCGGCCATAAGCTCACCGCCTCAAATACCCTAAACGCCTTCTGCATATAAGGGGCAAAAACGGCGTTCCAGAAAGACACGCTATAGAATACCCCTATAGGCAGGAAATCCAGGTTAATTTTCCTGGTCGCCCCTTCAAGAGACTTCATGAACCAATTTAACCAATCCGGTGACAATTTGTATTCTATATAGGCCGGTGTGATGAGGCTGACTTTAAGGTTTCGTTCTTTAAATCTATCTGCGAGTATAAGATAAGTGACGGAAATCGCTTCCGGGGATGCTGAGGCCAAAAATAGATTGTTATCGCCGGGTATTATGCGCACATAAGGATATGCGGCCTTAAGCGTATTGATAATGCAGGCATTTAAGTCTCTCAGTTCTTTGTCTAAATAAGTCAAAGAACCCGGTAGGTTAATTACCAGCATCCCTTCTTTATTCAACTTGTTTTTGGCTAAAACGAAAAATTCTCTGGTAAAAAATCTGTTTACCTGCAGATCCGATGGATTGGATAAGCCTACCAGAACCAAATCGTATTTGTCGGGGGTGGTTTTGACAAAAAACCTGCCGTCGATGCGCTCTACGTTTACTCTTGGATCGCTCAGTTCCGCTTTCGTCGAGGGCGTGGTGTATCTCTCTACCGTCTCCAGTATCAAAGGGTCAAGTTCGGCATAATCGACCCTCTTTACGGAAGGGTATTTCAGGATCTCATTTATTACCCCTCCTACCCCGCCGCTTATGACAAGTATATTTCTCGGATCGGGGTGGGAAAGCATGGGAATATGGACGAATTCCTCCACAAATGTTATGTCAGGGACAGGTATGTTTATTATAGGTACTCCATCGGCGAAAAAGGTATACTGTTCCCCTCTTTGGGTAACGGCCACATTGCCGTATATAGAGTTCCGATAATAAATCACTTTTTGTCCTTTCCATTGGTTTTTTATTGAAAGCCGGTGTATCTTCTCTACCTGACCGCTTAGAAGCATAAAACTGATCAGGAATAAGAATATTACTGACGCGACAGTAAGGGCCCTGGCGGCGAATATCGGGGCCTTCCTCCACAGAGGCATCAAAAGATAAACACACAAAAGAACATTCAGTAAAGAGACCGCGAAGGATATTTCCAGAGAATTAAAATATGGGATCAGGAGGAAGGTTAAGCCGATACCGCCGGCAGTCGTGCCCAGTGTCTCATAGATGTAGACTTTGCCTATGCTGGCAGCGTGTCCGCCTTTCTCGGATACGCCTTTTGGGGTGGGATAAAGAGAATATATCTTACAGCCAAAAGTAAACAGCGCCCCGTGAGATATGCTTACAGCGGAAAGGATTAAAAAAGAAAGGGACATTATCGGAACCAACCCCAACCCCTCCCCCGGTATAACGCCGATAATCCCTTTTATGGTCCGGGCAATATATATCGCCGCGGGAAAGGACAGTGAGAAAATTATTGTGAGGAGGACAAACGCTTCGATTTTCCAGCTCAAGCGTTCGATCCTCCTGCCTAAAAAGAAAGCGCCTATTGCCTCCAGAATAAGCCAGTTAGCCAAAATGATCCCGATGGATAATTCGTTGCCATAAAAAGTTATCAATAATTCTCTCAAAAGCAGAACCTCAGCGATAATGCCGCTTAGGCCTGTTACTAATATAGAAAGGATAACGCGTCTTCTCATCATTGAATTATTTCATGTGCGGATTAATGCAGCTCTTTCTCATGTGCTACAGACCATAGAGTCACTATTCGACTTCGCTTAAGACAGGCAAAGACACAGGGCCACACTTCGGATGAGGCAATATGCCGCTTTGGTCCGTGCGCCATAAAACAGGCGCTGCAATACTGTTGCGGTCTATCTTAATCTACTTTAGAATACAGAGAACGGACAGAAGTATTTAAATGCGGGGTCTTGCTGTGAGTCCGCCGTGAGATGGAACAAATCGCCGCCGAATTTTGCAGAAAACTGGCAAATAGATAAAAAGAGCGTCACTTTTTACCCACGGGTATTATGTAAAGGGGTTCTTCGTCTTTTATCCCCAGGACTTCCTTTACCGCATCGTCATTGAAAGCGCCGACTATTACGGACCCCAGACCCAGCGCCTCGGCCTGAAGCTCTACATTCTGGCCGGCATGACCCGTATCCATGGGGACATAACGGACTTCGCCGCGTTTCCCGTATTGACGCTCTGTCCAGGAATAGACAGCGGTAATAACAATGTTCGCTGGCGCGTTACCTACCATTCTCTGGCCGAGGGACGCGAGCATCAGCTGCTCGCGGAAGTCACCGTCTTTGACTTGGTCGATGCTGTGATCGTGCCAGTTATATCGGTAAATGCCGGGCTCTAAACCGTTTACCTTGCCGGCTACTAAATATATCGTTAACGGATACATTGCGCCGGCGGAAGGGTAAGACCTGGTAGGACCGGTAACGGCATCCACTGTTATGCCACCCGCTGCCCATAGGAGCTGGGAGACTTCTTCCAAAGACAAAGGCTCAGCCGTGTAAGCCCGTATCGACCTTCTTCCGAATATGGCTTCTTCGACCGAAACATTACCTTTATGTCTAGCGGGAGGAAGCGTGATATATTTTTTGGATTCTTCGATTTCCTGGAGAGATTCGGCAAAAAAATACGTGTGCACAGATATAGCGCCCAGTATTAAGACCGCTAAGATGCCAAGAAACAATACCTTTTTCCTCATATTATTTCGTTCCCTCCCAGGCTAAATGCAAAACCGTTCACGAACCTATTAGAGGGTTCTCGATTGCGGCGATTTTATAAATCCACCCGCTTTTGGCGTGCGGGGCGCAAATCCATTCGATAAAGGGCGCTGCGTTTATGACACCCTAAAGAAAAGCAGGGATGCCGCGCAGGTCACCGGTCGTATGGTCCGACATTTCGGCGACTTATGTCCAGTTCTCATCACGCTGATCTTTAACCAATTCCATAATATGACTTTTAGCGATATCGCCCGGCGAGGTAATGTCGGCCTGGGAAACATCGGGGACAATATCAAGGCCTCCTCCAAAGAAAAACGCTTCATAGCAAAGCTCCGAACAGAAATAATCCTTTTCTTTCTGCCACATATTGGCTGTGTCTTCAAGCGGCAGGCCGATCTTTGACAGAACTTTTAAAAAACCAAGGAAAATTACGCCCAAATAGTCGTATTTTAAGTTCAGCTTGCTCACTAAATACGAGGCTGTTTCATATTGATTATATGCATACTCGGATTTTATTCTGTATACATCATACTTCTGCTTAATCTGCCTTATATCCGCCGCTCTCACACCGCCCCTTGTCATCGCCTCTATTACAAGGTTCATTTCCGGAGATACAGAGACCGCGACATGAGAATACTTACTCGCCGTCCCCCACGAAATAAGCCGTGATATGCCGTCTTCGCCTTTAAATAATAATATGTCGCCGGGTTGCATATGCACAAAAATCTAATCCATGGAAGCCAACGCTTCCTGCATAAAAGGAAGAATGGTTTTCACCTCGTCCTTGTTCATCCTTCCGAGTTTAGCAAATACAAAATCGCCCTGCACGTCTCTATTTTCTCTGCTGATCTGCAGTTTCTTGGCTCCTTTATTGTAAGAAAAAACACTTACTGTCAATCGCCCTGATTCAAACTCGTAGGCCTTTGAAAATAACTTCTCGTCCAAACCACTGTCATATGGCATACTAAACCTCCTCCTTTAAAAAAATTACAAATCGCTTCCCCCGTTCACCGCAACAGCTTTAACTAATCTCTCCCTTATATTATTTCAGCATTATACCCTTAAAAATTTATAGCCTCAAGGCTTATCTTGAAATTTTTTTATCGCGCCCCTGTGAAAATATCTCTTTCTTTTTTATCCGCTGCCTTTACGGGATGGATTTTATCTTATCAGATGGGGCTATTTATTATGCCGAAGGCCAAAATCGCAAACATGATAATAGCTATTATTACTTTGGCCGCTATCGAGCCGATTCTGCCCAATACCCCGCCGGCTCCCGCCTTCAGCGACTTGACTAAATCTCTCTGGATAACAAGCTCTACAAGGAAGGCGCCCAGAAATATCCCGAGAAATGTTCCCGGTATAAGCCCCATCCCGAAAAATCCCAGCCCCAGGATAGCTCCTACAATGCCGCCTATAATCGCCCCCGCGACGGCAGGGTTAGAAGCGCCGAATTTCTTTGCGCCGACTATAATAAAGACATATTCCAGGACCTCGCCGCACAGATAGAATATGAGTAAAATCAGAAGCGTCTTTAGGCTTACAATGGCAAAACCCGTCATAAAGGCATACAGAACCGACCCGACAAGAATAATGAAAGTCCCGAATGTGGTAAAAAAAATAGCGGCAAACCCGATTAGGCTAAAAAGTATTAAAACCACAAGCGCCAATATCTCCATAGCTCACCTCCCGTTTATGTCACCAACAGGTCATCAAGAAAATTGTGTTGATGCTCAGTAATTAGGTAACTGTTTTTATGCTTGCCGGACACGTTAAATTCTTCAGCCAAGGCAGAAAATTCAAATGTCCTAAACTCAAGAAAATAAATGGGTAACAAAAGGGCGCTATTTTGTTTATTCGGATTTAGATATTGCTTAATGTTTCGTACTTTGGATTTCGGATTTAACCATATCTTAAATAGCTACCGAATTATTGAGTTAGCACAACCGCCCTATTTCTTCTTCTGATATGACTTTGATACCGTTTTTCCGCAAGAGTTCCGTCGTAACACCGTTCCCTTCGATGACCCTGCCGGAGAAGCTTCCGTCATAAATCCAACCACAGCCACAGGCAGCGCTTCGCTGTTTAAAAACAGCCTCTTTGATCCCAAGAATCTTGGCTATCTTTAAGGTTTCATCCGCTCCCCTTTTAAAGTTTTTTGTGACATCCCTGTCTGACTTTGAAAAAACCTTACCCCTTTTTCGCTCGGATGGATCCCTCGGCGTTGAGAGACCACCCAATTGCTCGGGACAAACTGGAAACAATGTCACTTTTTTGGAGAGTTCTATAACTGCTTTATGGGGCTTCTTCTTGCCGTCATACCTGCACTTTATTCCCAATAGGCATGCGCTGCAAAGCTTCATATAGGCTCCTTTTCTTGCCTATTATACCAGATAGTGAATATATTACAACACCCTACTTACAACGCCGCCTCAAACTAGCTCATGGCTCGTAGCTAACTATTGGTCCGTTACGAAGGACGATGGACGATTCGATATAGCACGTTAGGTAATAAGTAGCAGGGGGAAGTTTTGGGGTACAGTTAGAAGTTGCAAAGGTTGCATAAATGCAAAGAAAGCAACTTCTGAA
>MHFD01000073.1:1238-2605 GCA_001804045.1 Omnitrophica bacterium RBG_13_46_9 | reverse complement strand
CAAAATCGGTAATACCGATTTTGTCAACTTAGCGAACTTTTATGATATATCTGATATTTACCTGCGCCTATTCGGACTTGCTCCTGACCCGCCTCTTGGACCCGGCGGATTCTCCCAGTTTGTTCCCTGACCGCCTCTTGGTCCGGGAGGATTGTTATCTCTGTCTACCCTGGGCTTTCTATCAGGGCTTGCGCCCGGTCCGCCGGCCGGTCCGGCCGGGTTCTCCCAGTTCGTTCCTGGACCGCCTTTTAGCCCGGGGGGATTATTGTCTATGTCAGTCCGCTGACGCCACTGATTTATTTCTGTCTGATCTACAACGCCATCTCTATTTATATCTGCCTTCCGTTCCCATCCTGTATCAACAGTAGCTGCGCCTTGAACAGCACTGCTCTCACCGTGGCGGTGTCTCTCTCGCTCTCTCCATTGACGTATCTCAACTTCATCAACGATGCCGTCTTTATTGGTATCTGCCAGCTTCTCCCATTCCTCATCCACAATAGACTTTTCTTTTAATTGCGAATCCATCACGCCCCCAATTGGTGTACCTGATGGTACAGAACCTCCGCCAACAATGTCAGGGCTTGCGCCTGATCCGCCAGCCGGGCCGGCTGGGTTCTCCCAATTAGTTCCGGGGCCGCCTCTTGGGCCGGGAGGATTATTATCTCTGTCAGGCCTACCTTGCCCGGGTTGAGCATAGGAAGGCAGCTGAAAAAGAAAAAACGATGCTAATACAACCAAAATCAAAAAAATCGTGCTTTTACGCATCTCTTCCTCCTTTCTGTCTTTGCATAGTAAGGAACTGGGGCCCCTCTCGTATAAGCCAAGGAGGAACCTCTCTGTTTATATAGGTGTCTATTATAGGCGTAATAGAGGGATTATCAAGCAAATTTTAGACTTTAGAGAGGTCTATTTCTCACCAAAAATGTACGTTTTGTCCGGTAATTTTTGGCTGGAAACTACGTAACTATTTGAAGGGCAAAGCGTTGCTTATTGTCCGCTTTGTAGAGGCGGACATTTCACTTATCTCCTTTTAGTTTCTCCGGGTGATGCCTTACAACCTCTGCCTGAACCATGTAGATCACGTCTTCAGCAATATTTGTTGTATGGTCGCATATACGCTCTAAGAAACGCGCTATTAATAATAGCTGAACCGCTCGTGGGGCTGTGGAAGCATCCTTCAGCATATAATCTTCTACGAGTTCTTTTTGTATTAAATTGCGCAAATTATCAGCTTCAGGATCAGATAACAGGACCTTTTTAGCCAATCCAATATCACCTTTCACGAATGAATCTATCGCTATCTTCACCATGTTCTGAGCAACTGCCGCTAATTTCGGAATATCTATTAGCGGCTTCAAGAGAGGCTT
>MHFD01000073.1:988-1228 GCA_001804045.1 Omnitrophica bacterium RBG_13_46_9 | reverse complement strand
TCGAGCGTACGTTGTGCTATGTCCACCGCTATATCGGCTATCCTCTCCAGTTCGGCGTTTATCTTCATGCCGGTTGTAATAAAACGTAAATCTTTGGCCATTGGCTGATAACGAGCTATAAAATCTATACATCTCTCATCAACGGTTAATTCCAGCTTATCAATATTGGCATCGTTATCTATAACGCTTTTAGCCAATTCTTTGTCGCGGATTTTTAGGGCTTCAACGGATTTAAAAATA
>MHFD01000073.1:0-967 GCA_001804045.1 Omnitrophica bacterium RBG_13_46_9 | reverse complement strand
ATCTTTAAGATATCCTTGTTCAGCTCTTTTAGCTCTTGGTCTAAATGTCTTTCCATTTTATCCATACCTCCCTGTTATATAATCTTCTGTACCCTTATCATGTGGCGCTGTAAATATCTGTTCGGTTTTACCAAATTCTATTAATTCACCTAAAAGCATAAAACCAGTATCGTCAGAGACTCGCGCTGCCTGCTGCATGTTATGTGTAACTATTATTATAGTATAGTTATGCTTCAACTCACGCATTAATTCTTCAATCCGTGCGGTGGCCTGCGGGTCAAGTGTAGAACATGGCTCATCCATGAGAAGCACGTCCGGTTTCACTGCGATAAGACGCGCTATACAAAGCCGCTGTTTCTGCTCAAGCGAAAGTCTCAACGCAGGTTCATTCAGCTTATCTTTCAACTCATCCCATAAAAGGACGCTCTTAAGGCTATGCTCGAGTATTTCATCAATAGCGTCCCGTTTGATACTATCGGAGTGAATCCTCTCGCCAAAAACTATATTTTCATAGATGGAGAGCGGAAACGGGTTCGGCCTCTGAAATACCATACCAACCTTCTTCCGTAATTTTACAAGGTCTTCGTTCGGACCGAAGATATCCTCACCGTCAACGAGTACTTTGCCAGTCGTTCGCACACCGTCGATCAGGTCGTTCATCCTGTTAAAAACTCGAAGGAGTGTCGATTTACCGCAACCGGACGGCCCAATAATAGCCGTTATCCTGTTCGCCCCGAAACTCGAATCAACATCCTTCAAGGCGTGGAAAGGGCCGTACCATAGATTGAGTTTACCGGTTTCTATTTTAGCCATTATGCAAAAATTTCCTTTGTGAAATTTTTGTATTACTACATTCAACCAGTAAGTGCAACGTTAGAGCTAAACACCTCGGATGGAGTTTGAAAGTTTAAACATTTCCGAGGTCGGTTATTTAAAAGATTTTCGATCTTTCTCACACGGTCATAGC
>MHFD01000072.1:33330-33821 GCA_001804045.1 Omnitrophica bacterium RBG_13_46_9 | reverse complement strand
ATCCGTTTGCCATAAAGGGAGCGATCCAGGTAGTCCAGCCAAACGGAAATGAAAACTGGACTGTCAATACTTCTTACGGAATACAATGGAAGACGACGGGCGCCTATCATGAGCCTATTCTAATACAGTATTCCACCGATAACGCCACCTGGAAGGGCAATTATACCGCGCTGGCCGGCGCCGACAACGAGACGCGAACCTACAACTGGACCGTTCCCGACGAGATAATCAATACCGTGAAGGTAAAGGTATCTACACAGGAGAACGCCTCAAGTATAGACCTGACCGATACATCTAACGCCAACTTCAGTATCATAGGTAATCTCTCTGTACAGTCGCCGAACGGCAACGAGACATGGTTTTATAACGAGAGTAAAACAATCCAGTGGTTCGCCAAAGGCACTGTTACGCCCGTGAGACTGGAATATTCCGTAGATAACGGCGGAAACTGGACAACGATAAATAATAGTGTGACGGGTACGAGCGGCCTC
>MHFD01000072.1:32988-33314 GCA_001804045.1 Omnitrophica bacterium RBG_13_46_9 | reverse complement strand
CCGTTACCGACGAGAAGAGCGAGGAGTGCCTTATAAAGGCGACGGATAACAGGACTTTATATCAGGATCTGGTAACGGATACATCTAATAATGTTTTCCATATACGCCCGTATCTTAACATGACAGAGCCCATTGGGGGCCAGAACGTGATCGCTCACTCGGACAATACACCCATACGCTGGACCTATACCGGAACGAAGATAGCGACAGCCAGCGTGTCGGTGCAATACTCGACTAACCGCGGGGTGAACTGGACGAATATATCCACCGTTCCCATAGGATACGGAGCCAACTACACCTGGCAGCCGAGAGTGCCTGATATAACC
>MHFD01000072.1:30184-32965 GCA_001804045.1 Omnitrophica bacterium RBG_13_46_9 | reverse complement strand
TGTTTTTGATACTTCCAATAGCGAGATAACCTGTTCCACCGCGACGTTCAATATAGTCGGCGGACTCCAGCTCACACAGCCCAACGGCGGCGAAAACTGGCGGATAGGCACGTCAGGGAACATAATTACCTGGACTTCATACGCTATCAATCTTCTTAATATAAGTTATTCGAAGAATAACGGTTCGACATGGACAAACATCACAAATAACTACGCCGCAAATCAGTCGTCCTATAACTGGTCCATTCCGAACGGGACGCTGGCGAATAATACCGTTATCGTCCGATTACAGGATCAGGCGAATCCATCGGTTGTTTACGATACCTCCAACGCGGTATTTAACCTCACCGCCGATTTCAACATAACACATCCAGAAAACGGCGATGCCGTCATAGCCAATGAGACTTACTACATAACATGGACATCCAAAGGCGTTAATACGACCGATTATGTGATACTCGAGTATTCAACCAATAACGGCTCAAACTGGAATTATGTTGTCCCCGGCGGCAATAATACAACCGTGAATAGCGGCAATTATACATGGGACCCTGTTCCTGGTGGAGCGCTATCGCCAGATTGTCTCGTACGTATCACCGACGCCAATAACCCTAACGGCAACGGCACGAGCGACGGCAGCTTCTATATAAGAGGTAAGATTACCGTCACCCGTCCTAACATAGGCAACGAGACGTGGCAGGTCGGCGACAACGAGACCATAAACTGGAGCGTAAAAGGAAACATAAGCCTCGTAGATATATATTATTCGCATGATAACGCTTCCAACTGGACGAAGATAAATCCGGATCCGTTAACCGCTTCGAACCAGACCTGGGTCTGGCCCATAAGTTTAAATACCACCACAAGCACCGTCGCCCTTATAAAAGTCGCGGAATATGGAAACGAAGATTTCGTGAGCGACGTCTCGAACAGCACGTTTGAATTGAGAGGAAGATTGACCTTGCTTACGCCATCGGCTTCAGGGATAATTTTGAGCTACACAGGATCCTCGGTATATAACATCACCTGGGAGAAATATGGAGGGATGACAAAGGTGCGTTTGAGATACTCCACGGACGGCGGCCAGACCTATCCGGATAATAGGATTATAGAGAGTAATGTAAGCGCCAGCGCCGGCATATATCAATGGACCATACCCGACGCGATAGGATATAACTTGAGCGTCAAGGTGGAGGATCAGGATAATATCGGCGTGAACGACACCTCAAATAATACCTTCTGCATAAAAGGCGTGATACAATTGCTTTCGCCGGACGGAAATGAATCGTGGATAAAAGGAACGCCGCAAGTGGTACAGTGGAAGCCCACAGGCTCTTATCCGGGCAATGTCAAACTGGAATATTCCAACGACTCCGGCGGGTCGAACTGGACGGAGTTTGCACTCAAGGCCGCAGGCGCGGATAACGTCACCCAGAACGCGAACTGGACCATACCCGACGACATAACGGCTAACGCGGTGGTCCGCGTCACGACCCAAACAGGCAACGCGACGATTGAGGTCAATGATACATCGAACGGCACCTTTAAGATAAGAGGCGCCGTCCTCATAACGACTCCAAACAGCAATGAGACATGGTATGTGGGCGACACGAACCGCCAGATAATATGGACGGCGACAGGAACTGTGAACCCGGTGAAAATAGAGTACTCTCTGGATAACGGCTCCAACTGGACGGATGTACCGAATAATCATACAGGAACGGACGGCACAAACACCTTTAACTGGACGCCCGTGCCGGACTTAAAGAGCGAATATTGCATGATAAAAGTATCTGACGCGCGTCTGGCGTTTTCAGACGAGGTGACTGATGCTTCTAACGACACCTTCCATATACGCCCTGTGATAGTGGTTACCAAACCAAGCGCCGGCCAGAATGTTGAGGTAAATTCCAATAATACAACCATCAACTGGACATACACCGGTAACCAGCTCAGTAAGGTGAATATAGATTACTCGACTAACGGGGGCGCGAATTGGACATCCATCGATACCAACGTGAGCGCCGGTTCCGGCGGAAACGGCTCCTATACATGGCCTCAGGTGCCGATAGTCAGAACCTCTAACGCCCTTGTCAAAGTTCATGACAGCGCGACTTCCAATGTCACCAATACATCAGGTGTCTTCAATATAGTCGGAAGGCTTTCCTTAAGCCAGCCCAACGGCGGGACGCAGAACTGGGAGATACTCGCAAACGCCACATCCAGTGTGGTGTGGAGCGCCACCGCGGTGGAGACTATAAACATATACTATTCTGTTAATAGCTCAAGCGGCCCGTGGAACTTAAGCAAGTCCGTAAGCGATGCCTCGAACGTCACATCCACCGCCTTTGACGTCCCCGCGATAGTGACAAATGAGGCGAGGATCAAGGTGACAGACTCTTCGAACGAGAATGTCACCTATTCCATGTCCGACGCCGATTTCAAATTCGTGGAAAAATTCGATATCACCTATCCCGAAAACGGTATTATGCTTGTTACTAATGCAACCGTTACTATAAACTGGACCAGAAAGAGCCCGACCGCATGCCCGAAGGTCCACCTCTGGTTTTATAACGGAACGGACTACTCCATAATAGAAGAAAACGTCAGCAATAATCAGCATTATGAAGGATGGAAAGTCCCCTATGATGTGATATCCGACAGCTGTAAGGTTAAGGTATCCAGCCCGATAAACGACGAAAACTACAATGAATCGACTCCGGAGTTCGGCATAAGAGGCGCTGTCAACATAACCTCGCCAAATAACGGCACCGAATCCTG
>MHFD01000072.1:30102-30174 GCA_001804045.1 Omnitrophica bacterium RBG_13_46_9 | reverse complement strand
GCCGCTCACGGTGGATACGAACGACTTTAACTTCACAATAAAAGGCGCCGTTACCCTCAATACGCCGAGCGC
>MHFD01000072.1:28945-29973 GCA_001804045.1 Omnitrophica bacterium RBG_13_46_9 | reverse complement strand
TTTATCATCGGTGCCGTCCTACTATTCCTGGCAGGTCAACGACTCTATCGGCATAGGCAGGAGGGTCAAGATAGTGGACGCGGATAACCCCGATAGCGTATACAATATCTCAGCCAATAACTTTACCATCCTGGGAAAACTCGTCCTCGACAAGCCGGACATAGGCGAAACTGACTGGGTGTATGGGACGCAGAGACAGATAAAGTGGACGCCTACGGGAACGTGGGCGTTTGTGAAGATAGAGGGTTCGAAAAACGCGTTTGTGAACGAATCGACCACATGGGAAATAGCGACCGTTGATACGGGTACGAGTGGCGAACAGCAAACCCATAATATCACTGTCGGCGATAATCTCACCAGTAGCGCCAAAGTAAGGATTTCCGACGCCACTAGCCCGGAGAGGGCTGCCAACGTTACCGATACATCGACCGATTCGTTCAAGATAAAAGGCAAGCTCACCATTATAAACCCGAACACAGGCAACGAGACGTGGATCGCCGGAACGCAACCGACAAATTCACCTGTCCAGTGGACGAGGGGCGGCTCGATACCGACTATCAGCATAGAGTACACGCCCGACGGCGGCGCAAACTGGCTGCCTATAAATAACTCGACGGATGGCTCTACCGGCATCTACAGCAACTGGACAGTGCCGGATTCTGCCGTAAATGCCACAAAACAGGCGTTAATAAGGATTACGGACACATCGGAATCTTCGGTTAACGATACTTCAGACAACGTGTTCCTGATAAGGGGCAACCTTACCATGACACATCCGGCCGTAGTGGATGACAGGTGCGTAGTTAACAGCACCTATTATGTAAACTGGACGAAGACGGGCGTATATCAGCCTACGGATACGGTGAAGATAGAGTATAATACGAATGACGGCACTTATAAATCTACCTGGAGCGCGTCGTTAAACAAGACCGGCGACGCCATAGAAGCGTCCGATCTCTTGTTCCCGTGGACAGTGCCGGATGACCTGTCGTCCAATGTTAAGGTGAGAATAACCCGTAATGCCGATC
>MHFD01000072.1:27556-28934 GCA_001804045.1 Omnitrophica bacterium RBG_13_46_9 | reverse complement strand
CCCCTTGCGATATCCCCGCAGGTCAGAATTGTCGGTAACCTGACCGTTACCCAACCTGATTCGAGCGCAAAATGGCTTGTTAATGAATCATATCCTATAAAATGGCAGAGGCAGGGGTCAATAGCTAATGTTACAATAAGTTATTCCGTAAACAACGGTTCTACGTGGACGTTCATATCGTATGCTGCCGGCGGCTCCGGGGATACGGGAATATCCTGGGTGGTTCCTAATGTGCCTGGCATTGCTACTCCAAGTGCGCAAATAAGAGTTTCAGACACATCCGATTCGACCGTAAACGATACTTCGGATACATTCAGTATAATACCGAAGTTTGTGGTTACGCAGCCCAACGCCACACAAAAATGCCTTACGAATAGAGAAGCCTATATCACATGGGATTCCATGGGGCTTAGCCCGTCCAATAAGGTGCATTTATATTATTCCAAAAATAACTTTAATTCCAGTTCATCCATCGAATATAACGTTACAAATGACGGAAATTATTCATGGATGGTGCCGGATGATATCTCCGATACCGTGAAGGTCCGCGTCACATATCCTGAAGACGAACTGTCAGCGTATAACGATTCGTATGAATTCAGGATCATACCCGGCATCGAAGTGCTGGCGCCGTATAGTTCCGAATATGATAAATGGCAGGTCGGGACCATAAGGGAAATAAAGTGGAACTGCACAAGCGCGAATCTGCCCTTCGTGAAGATATCTTATTCTACCGACAGCGGCGGAAATTATACCTATGTTATTAATTCCAGCGCGAATAACTCAGGTACGGCGAACGCGACGCGCACATACAATTGGTCGGTAAACAATACCATTACTTCAGGGTTCCGCGTAAAGATTCAGGATGCGAATATAAACAACAGCGATATCTATAACGTCTCGCCTTACAATTCCAAGATAATCGGTTTTATCAACGTGACCTCTCCTAACGGAAATGAGACTTACACCGTCAATGATAATTTTACGATATTCTGGGACCACAACGGAACCGTTCCCAACGTGAAAATCGATATCTCGAAAGATGATTTCAATAGTTCGATCGTGGTTCTCAACAATTCAACTTCCAACTACGAAGGAAGATACGATACCGTTGTTCCCGACTACATCTCAAATACCGTAAAAGTAAGGGTAACGGATACGGCTGATACGGACGCCTCTGACGCTTCCGACGGTTCCTTTAGAATTAAAGGCGCATTCTCTGTCACATCTCCGGCTAATGGCGACAGGTGGCCTATCGGTTATGACTCCGCAATTGTATGGAACACAACCGGAAATATTTCAAAAGTTAAGATAATCGCATATTCCACGCAAGGGGAGAGCGACCCGCGCTTTAACTATACCTTAAGTAACTATTATC
>MHFD01000072.1:27207-27520 GCA_001804045.1 Omnitrophica bacterium RBG_13_46_9 | reverse complement strand
CTAATGGCCAGACGCAGTATAACTGGACGGTGCCGGATAACGCGACCACCTACGCAAAGATTCGCGTCATTGAAGTCCGCGATATGAATGAAACGGATGTTTACGCTGAATCTTCCGGCAACTTCAGCTTTATAGGATCCTTCCTGATAATTCAACCGAACGGCGATGAGAACCTGACGGTAGGCGATACTTACAATATCACATGGACGCCGACCGGAAGCTCGATCACCGAAGCAAAGATATGGTATTCCATAAATGATGGGTCCTCCTGGGATCCCATAAATGACACTTATAATAATACCTACCTGGGATC
>MHFD01000072.1:26581-27119 GCA_001804045.1 Omnitrophica bacterium RBG_13_46_9 | reverse complement strand
TACCCTGTGGGAGCCGCTCTTAGCGGTCTCAGGGTATTGTATAAGGCGTCTATGGAATCAGACCCATGGATACGGCTGACAAACCCTAATTTTAACTTGAGCTGCTTCGAAGTTGTAGTAGTTGACGGCATTGTGAATAACACCGGCGCATACCCGTGGACCGTTCCGGACAATATAACATCCAATTTCACGTGTTACATAAGGATAGAGGACCCGCAGGATAGCACGGTGAACGATACCACGGATGCCGGATTTAAGATAAAAGGCGCGTTCAACTTAAGCTCGCCGCTTGGCGGAGAACGTTGGGTCACGAACGAAAATCGAATTATATCATGGAATGCCACAGGTTCCGTAGGAAAGGTTAAGATTCTGTATTCACGAGACGATTTCAATACTAGCGACCTGGTAAACGCAAGCGTTAACTGTGACGCGGGATACAACGAGTATACCTGGAAGATTCCCGACCCCCTTGCTATTTACGGCATAAATGACACGGCTCTGCCGGTATCGGTAAAGATAAGGATCGAAGATTATAATG
>MHFD01000072.1:23630-26455 GCA_001804045.1 Omnitrophica bacterium RBG_13_46_9 | reverse complement strand
GAACCGGCAATAGATAAGATTTTGTTAAGAAGCTATCTCTTAAGAGACGGCTCGATCGCGGGCGCAAGGGACGAGAATGGCACTTTCTATACGATAGCTACCAACTGTTCGATAGAAATCTACTATCCCAATGGGACGCTTATCAAGGAGTTGAACACCTCGACCGTGAGCGAGGCCGGATTCTTCAGCCTGGAATGGAACGATAGCAACCCGAGCGCCAACGATACCCAGCCGACCATAACCCAGATAATGACCGCGGTCGGAGGAAGATTCAGAACGCCGTTCCTTCTAAATATAATACCCACATACACGCTTTATAATATAAGCGAAAACATAATGGATAAGATTGACGTTCCCTTGCGCGATATAAACGCGAGCCTTATGTCGGCCATGTCAAACCAGACGGGCATAATCGAGGAGATGATGTCTAACCAGACGGAACTTATCGAGCTTAAAACCACAGCGATGCAAAATGCTGTTAACGAGACACTCGGTTCTTTCGAAAATCGCACGTATGCCGCCATAACGTCTTTGGAATCAGGGGCGTTAAATATAACTAACGCGAGCGCCGAGGCCCTAAACGCTTCAGCGCAGCTACAGATGACTGCCGAGAAGTTCTCGTGGAAAGGAACAGTAGCGCCCGACCCGGCGCTTATAGGCGACAATGTAACGATAACAGTGCAGGGCCAGGCCGAATCGAACAACCAATCCCTTATACCAATACTAGATCTCTTCAGCTGGGACGATAAATACATCCTTCGTAATCAGATCCCCAACAATATAACCATCGTGGTCATTATCAATAACGAGACTAACACAACGACCAAATCCGCTATTTACGAATATGACTTTGTCGCCGACAAGGATAGATTCACAGGCGGCAAGGCATATACCTATGTAGTCAGTGAATGTCTCACGGGAGGCCTGGTTACCGGCTCCGGAATGGTCGAGACCACGTCGATAAGCGCTATAGCCGGCCTTGCCGCGGCAGCGCCCGAGGCCTCGCGCCTCGCAAAGAAGGCGCTTGACGCCATAAAGGCGGTTCAGGCTGTGGTCCTTTCAAACGACAATATAAATATTGCCTTAACTTTGAAGAACCTCAAAGAGACGGTGGATACGCTGCCGACAATTGCAGCCAAAGAAGGAACAGGCATGAAAGACGTGACGAGATCCGTCAACGAGATCTCCGAAAGACTGAAGAAGCTGGTTGGCGAGGAGGGATACGACTTAAAACAGATGCTTGGGGAAGCTCTTGGAGAATCCCCTACGATCAAAGAAGTGCGCAAAAAGACAGACTCTATAAATAGCGTGGTAGACCTCCTCTTAAAGATATTTGAACAGAAATTCGGCGGCGCCGACTCACCCATAGTGTCAACGTCTCTTCAGCTTGGAAGCGTGAGGTTCAGAATCACCGCTGCGAACCCATCGAAATTCAAGAAGCAGAAAGTCGATATCAAAAATTATCTGCCAGTTGAAGTAAAACCCCGGGATGTCCTTGATTCCGGAGGGCTTGATCTAGAATATGACGCCGACAAATCCATTTATTATGTGTATAAGCCTGACGTAGAACTCGCGCCCGGCGAAATCCGCACGTTTGATATAGAAGTGGAAGACGTCTGGATCGTCCCGGAAAACAAATTGAGCGATTTGAAGGGTCGCGTGGAGACAATACTCACAAAACTTGATAAGACCGAATATTATACGAAGGCCAAAGAGATAGCCGATACAATCTATCCGCGCCTTGACACTATAGTCGCAGATCAGATCGATGATACTATAAGCCGTTCTCAACATATAGGTATTTATCGGCAAAACCTTTTGACATTGGATAATATAAAAGAAGATATCGCGAAGATGGAGAAGATGTTGGTAACGGCCGGCGGGCCTCCGGCACCTGAAATGCTCGCTAAAACCAAAATAAAAGCAGATGAACCTTCCAAAACCATGACCTGGATGGTAATATTTATCATTATCATCTTTATAGGCCTGATGGCTGCGGTTCTATTCGTTACGTGGCAACGTCAGGCACAACTTACCAAAGACACGATGTCATCCGCCAAAAAGAGAGCCTTTCCGGAATATGAGTCCGGTAAGGCGGAAACCCCTAAAGAAGAAGAGCAAAATAAGTAAATGTTTCTTGACGTCACCATGTTAAGCCCCGTAGGCGTTCTCTTCGAAGGAAGGGCAAGAAGTGTCATAGTCCCGGGTGAACAAGGCGAATTTGAGATAATGCCTTTTCATAAGCGTATTTTAAGCCGCCTTGTCTCAGGACAATTACACATAGATGAAAAAAGTTTTCCTGTACATAGAGGAATAATCAAAGTAAACCAGAACAGGGTGACTATAGTTGCGGAAGAAGAATGAGCCGTAATATATCGCTTATTTTAATATTTGGCTTGTGTATGTTAGGTCCGTGCGCAGTGTTCGCTGCGGCCAGTTTCGCCAGCATAAATGCGCTTGGTAGAAACCCGTCGAGCGCTCCAAAGATATTCACGGCGATGATCCTTGCGCTGGTTTTTGCTGAGGCCCTTGCAATAATCGCTATATTAGTCGTTTTTCAGCTATTTAGCGCTTAGTGATTCCGGTTTTGGAGGTAAAATATGCTTATATTCTCGCTTATTTTTCTTCAGGTTGTCATTTTTGTCGGCATGATATTGATTCTAAAACGGATCATGACCGAGAATGTCGTCTCGGCTACAAAACACATCGAAGAATTGAATGAGGAGTATCTCAAGAAGGAGGAATTAGCTACAAGGCAACTTGAGGAGGCGAAACAGAAGTCCGAAAATATTATAATGAAGGCAACGCAGGAAGCAGAGGCTATT
>MHFD01000072.1:21353-23598 GCA_001804045.1 Omnitrophica bacterium RBG_13_46_9 | reverse complement strand
GAGTAAGAATATTTTAACTGAAGCACGCACAAAAAGCGGCGAGATTATTCAGCAGGCCGATAGGTCCCGCGAACACCTTATCATGGAGATCGAAGAAAAAATCGCCGCCAGCGCCGTAGACAAGGCGATTGAGCTTATTCATGATACAGTGCCGGAGAAGTTCCTAAAAGATATACATTCCCAGTGGGTCGGCGAGCTTATTGAAAATGGTTTTGGTAAAGTAGAGCGTTTAAATATTCCAAAGGATATCAGTGAAATCAAGCTTATCTCAGCCTTCGAACTGCAGGATGAACAGCGCAAGGGCCTGGCCAAAAAACTGAAGAGCGTGCTGGGGTATGAGGCGAAAATAAGCGAAGAAACTGACCCCAAGATAGTCGCAGGTCTTGTACTCAATGTAGGAAGTCTGATTCTGGATGGAAGCTTGAAGAATAGAATACGGGAAGGGATAAAGAGTGCCAAGTACACAGGTGAAAAGTAAAGAACCTAACGCCATATTTGAGATACGGGAAGTAGGCCAAGTCCAGGCCGTAAGGAAATTCATCGTTATAGCAAAGGGGCTCCCTTCCTGCATAAATGGTCAAATAGTCGAGTTCGCCAACGGCATACCTGGTCTTGTGATGGGTTTTACCGATGAAAAAGTCCAGATCCTGGTTTTGGGTGATGCCTCCGCAATACGCGCTGGAGGTGAGGTTTATAGTAAGGGTAGATCCTTGAGCCTGCCCGTCTCAGACGGTTTCGTAGGTCGTGTTGTGAACGCGGTCTGTCAACCGCTTGACGGTGAAGGCCCGATAGAAGCAAAAGATTATTATCCTCTATTCAGAGTAGCGCCTGGCGTCATGGAACGCGTCCCGGTTAAAGAAACATTGGAAACAGGCACCTTCCTTCTTGACGCTATTATCCCTATAGCCAAAGGGCAGCGTCAACTCTTGATAGGCGACCGCCTGACCGGCAAAACTACCGTAGCCATAGACGCCATATTAAATCAGAAAAATAAGAATGTAGTTTGCATTTACTGCTGTATAGGCAAGCCGTATTCCGCGCTTGTTAAAATACTGGATACGTTTAAAGAGAATGGCGCCTTTGATTTTACTATAGTTGTAAGCGGTGTGGCATCTGTACCGGTAGGAGAACAATACCTTGCCCCTTATACAGCCTGCGTCTTAGGTGAATATTTTATGTATAAAGGTAAAGACGTATTTGTGGTATTTGACGATTTAACCAAACACGCCTGGATATACAGACAGATATCGCTTCTTCTGGAAAGGGCGCCGGGAAGAGAGGCCTATCCCGGAGATATATTCTATATACATTCACAGCTTGTTGAGCGCGCGGGTTACCTTAAACCCGAACTGGGCGGCGGCTCGATGACGTTCTTCCCTATAGTTGATATACTTCAAGGCGATGTCACGGGCTATATACCAACGAATCTTATATCTATGACAGACGGGCAGCTATATTTTTCAACAACACTTTTCAATAAAGGCATTAAGCCTGCCATTGATTTCGGGCTTTCTGTTTCACGTATCGGTAACAAGGCACAATGGCCCGCAATGAAGGCTTTAAGTAAGTCCCTAAGGCTTGAGTATCTCCAATATAAAGAGCTTGTCCAGATGACACAGCTTCACGCGACAGGCTTATCAAAGGAGGCTGAAGCAAAATTGCGTCGTGGAGATGCGATAAACCAGCTTATAATACAAGATAAGAATAAACCAGTCTCTATGGAAGAAGAGATTTTATTTCTCTATGCGCTCAATTCCGGCGTTCTCGATATGCTGTCCACCGCCCAGATAGATAAGTTTAAAAAGGAGATATTGACATTTGTATCCAAGCGTTTTCCGGAATTCTGCGCGCGGGTTCGCCAGACGCGCGATATGAGCGATGATATTAAGATGAAACTCGACGAGGCTTTAAGAGCCTATCTTGAGGTGATGATGAGGTAGGCCATGAAGACATTGATGAGCATAAAAAAAGACCTGGAATTCGACAGGGGGCTATCCTCTCTTCTGGAAGTATTGAAGAATATTTCCGTGGCGCAATATAGAATACTCGAGCAAAAGATGAGGACGTACGAAAAATTTTCTGAAGCGCTCAAGACATTCTTCGAATTTATTGACATAAAGAACATAGAACATCCGTTTTTGAACCCGAAACAGAAAAAGCAAATAGTGATAGCCGTGACATCGGATACCGGTCTTTTGGGAGGATTAAACAGGCATGTCATCGGCGCGGCTTTGAATGAGCTTGC
>MHFD01000072.1:21053-21347 GCA_001804045.1 Omnitrophica bacterium RBG_13_46_9 | reverse complement strand
TCCCGGCAGACTCATAGTCATTGGCGAACGCGGTAAGATATATGCGCGCGAGAGCGGGATTCCTTTTGTGGCGTTTGGCGGCATCAGCGATGAAGAGCGTTATGCGCAAGCGGCGCAAGTTAGGGATTACGTTATCGCGAAGGCTGTTCAGGAGGAGGTGGGTTATCTTAAGATGGTGTACCCCAAACCTATTTCATTCACCATACAGCGTGTCGAGATAATCCAGTTCCTGCCTTACAATACACAAGACGTCGGAAGCACCGGAGGCAAATGGGAGCTGAGAGATATAATAAT
>MHFD01000072.1:9382-21027 GCA_001804045.1 Omnitrophica bacterium RBG_13_46_9 | reverse complement strand
AATATATTCTCCACTTATGGATAGGACATAAGGTGTACGAAATATTCGGGATGAGCCGTCTGGCCGAATTGGCGGCGCGCTTTGTGCATATAGAAGAGAGTTCTCAAAAGCTGAAAGATATGGACACCAAGCTGCAGCAGGAGTATTTTCGCGTTAGGCATGAATTGATAGACCGCAATATGCGTGAGCTTTTTAGCGCAAGGTTGTTATATGCCAGTACGCACTGAAAATGAGAAATGTATTAACGGCCGCGTAGTCGCCGTACAGGGGCCGGTGGTAGACGTGAAGTTCGATAAAGCAGATAATGTCCCTAACATCTTCAGCGTTATCCATACCAAGACCATAGACAAAGAGGATGTCGTGCTGGAGGTGGCCGAGCACTTGCCGGGCAACATTGCCCGGTGCATATCTATTAACTCCACAATAAATATCCAGCGTGACGAAAAAGCCGTTGTTACAGGTGATTCTATAGAGATACCTATTGGTGAGGCGCTTTATGGCCGGATCATAAATATGCTGGGCGAACCGATAGATAAAAAAGGCGATATTAAGACACTGGAAAAACTTCCGATAAGAAAAAAAGAAATGGGAAGCCAGGTCAAAAAAGAGAAGGCAGAGAGACGAAGTTTCGAGGTCTTTGAGACAGGTATAAAAATCATAGACCTGCTTTTCCCTGTCATAAAAGGGTCAAAGACAGGAATACTGGGAGGGGCAGCTCTCGGCAAAAGTATTTTGACATTGGAGATAATCCAGCATATAGTGAAGCGTTACCAGGGAAGCTGTGTTTTTACCGGAGTAGGAGAGCGTATCCGCGAGGGGAATGAGCTTTATTTCGAGCTTTTAAAGCATGATGTCCTGTCAAAGACCATGATGGTCTTCGGCCAGATGAACGAGCCGCCGGGCGCGCGCTTCGGCGTAGCAATGACAGGCATTACCATGGCCGAATCCATACAACGCAAGAATCAGGACGTTCTTCTTTTTGTCGACAATATATTCAGGTTTGTGCAGGCGGGCGCGGAAATATCCACTCTTCTTGGAAGGGTCCCGTCGGAGACAGGATACCAGCCGACACTTATATCCGAGGCAAGCGAATTTCACGAAAGAATAAGATCTTCCGAGGATGTGGGAGGTTCCGTTACCTCTTTTGAGGCAGTTTACGTGCCGGCGGACGATCTGACCGACCCAGCCGTCGTCGCCATATTTAGCTTCCTAGATTCGATAATGGTTCTTTCCCGCGAAAAGATACAGCTGGGGCTGTATCCCGCCATAGACCCGCTTTTGTCTTCCTGCGCAAACCTTGATGTGGATATCGTCGGCCACCGCCATTTCAGGGTCGCCCAGGAAGTCATAAGGATGCTACAGCGATACGAGGAATTGAGGCGCATAGTCCTGGTGATCGGTATAGACGAACTATCCGCGGCAGACCGTATCCTTTATGAGCGCGCAAGAAAGTTACAGAATTTTTTAACCCAACCTTTTTTCGTAGCGGAAGCATATACGGGAAAGAAGGGAGAGTACGTTACCAGAGACCAGACGCTTGAGGGTTGCGAGATGATTATATCCGGCAGACTTGACCAGAAGAGCGAAGGGGAGTTATATCTTATCGGCGGAGTTACGTCGAGATGAAGAGGAGTGATAAAAAACTAGGGGCGATACTGGTAGAAAAGAAAATCATAAGCGCATCACAGCTTGATAATGCCATCTCGGAACAGGAATTTACAAGAGAATTTATCGGCGCCATCCTGATAAAGAAGGGCTATGTGAGCGAAAGGGATTTGCTGAATGCCCTCTCGGAACAGTTCGGCATTCCTTTCTACAGCCTGAAAGATATCTATATAGACTGGGGTCTTGTCGAAAAATTCAATCCATCGACAATATTAGAAAACAAGTGTTTCCCCGTTAAGAGAGAAAAAGATTCCATAACGATTGCCATACTAAACCCTCTCGACGCATGGGCGCTCAAAAAAGCGGAAGATGGGGCTAGGGGTCTGGCTGCTAAATTCGTTCTGGTTTCACAGAGTGACATGGAAGAGGCAATAAAAAGGTACAAGCAATTCATGCGCAGGTCCGCCTCTGACATGCTGGAATAGACTATATAAAGGGCTTCTCGTATGTTAAAGAAGAACGACATGGTCCTGTATGATATGCTTATTGAAAAACGCCTCATATCAAGAGAGATATTGGAATCTTTTGTTAAAGAGACGGAGACGTCCCAATCAAACCTCGCACAGATTTTAGCAAAACACGGTATGTTTCCGGAAAAAGAAATCCTTGGCGTATTTGCCGAAAAATCAGGGATGTCTTTCATAAGCCTCAAAGATATATCAGTAGAGAGGGGAATTATTGAGAAAATCCCGGTTAAGATAGCCGCTTATTACAAGTTCATGCCCATTAGCCTGGAGGAAAAAACTCTGACCATCGCTGTTTCGTGGCCGATGGATATAAAAACCCAGGATGAGATAAGGACCCAACTGGGTTATGCTATAAATCCCGCACTGGCATGCGAGGACGAGATACTCGATGCCATGAAAAAGTATTATGGCTTTGCCGCCGACACGCTGGGTAAGATAACGTCCAGTTTATCGACAGCAAAAGAGACATCCTCGTTTCAGGAAACAGCGCAATACAAGGTAGAGGATATTGAAAAACTGGCTGAAGATGCTTCGGTTATAAAGTTGGTCAACCAGATAATACTGGAGGCGTATAAAAAGCGCGCTACCGATGTGCATATCGAGCCTTTTAGGCAGGGGGTATCCCTCCGGTACAGGATAGACGGAATACTTTATGACACCACGGTCCCTCCCGAAATAAAAAATTTTATAAACGCTATCATCTCCCGTATCAAGATTATGTCGAATCTTAATATCGTAGAGCGCAAGCTCCCGCAGGATGGAAGAGCGATTGTGAAAGTTCAGGACCAGGTGCTTGATTTGAGGATATCTACAATGCCAACGCCATACGGCGAAAGCGTGGTTATAAGGATACTGCCAACACAGATGCTGTTCAGCCTTCCCAAATTAGGTCTGTCTAAATCGGATATGCAGATATTTGAAAAATTAATCCAAAGGCCGAACGGTATAATTTTTGTAACAGGCCCTACGGGAAGCGGAAAGACTACGACATTATATACTTGTTTAAGTCGGATAAACACGAAAGAGCGAAAGATAATAACTATCGAGGACCCCATAGAATATGAAATGAACGGGGTGATCCAGGTACAGGTTATGCCTGAGATAGGCCTTGATTTCGCGAGGGGATTGCGTAGTATCCTAAGGCATGATCCCGATGTCATAATGGTAGGGGAGGTAAGGGACAAGGAGACAGCAGACATAGCCATAAGGGTTGCCATGACAGGCCACCTCGTATTTTCCACTCTTCATACAAATGACGCGGCAAGCGGCGCAACGAGACTTATAGACATAGGCGTAGAGCCGTATTTGGTAGCTTCCAGCGTTGAAGCGTTCATAGCGCAGCGTCTTGTGAGAGTGATATGCGAAAATTGCAAATACGAAGATAAAACGGTGCCCGCGCAATTGAAGGAATCTATCGCCAAGGATTTAAATCTGAAATTATCGGAAGTTAAAGCGTTCAAAGGTAAAGGTTGCGCAAGTTGTAATCATACCGGTTTTTGGGGCCGGAGCGCCATATACGAGATACTACTAGTAGATGAGACCATAAAAAGCCATATTCTTACAAAGGCCCCCGCCGGCAGGATAAAAAAGGCGGCTATCTTACGAGGAATGAGGACATTGCGCCATGACGGATGGAACAAAGTGATAACCGGCGTGACCACGCCCGAAGAAATTATGAATGTGACAAGTTCCGATAATGCCGATATAAATGATATCGACAGAAAATCCATGGCAGCGCCTTTAAATCTTGCAAGGGAGGCCGATTCTAATCCTTCAGGGTTGGAACGCAGGGTCTACAAGCGATTGGACGACAAGGTCAATATACGTTACAAGATTTTTAAATCCACGGATTCTTTAACCAAGAAAGAAAGTGCCGTTGAAGGTCTCAGCGCTACAAAAAACATATCCGCGGGTGGATTGCTTTTTTCTTCGAACGAGCCATTGTCTACAGGCACAATATTGGAAATGGTGATAGAATTGCCTGAGAAGAAAGAGTCGATAGAGTGTCTTGCCAGAGTGGTCAGGGTAGAAGAGATGTCAAGAGGTAAGAGTTATGAAGTCGCGGTTTGTTTTTTGGATATGACGAGCGCTCAAAAATCAAGACTCGATAATTACATAGGTATGGAATCATAGCTGCGAAGAGAGAAAAATAATATGCCCATATATAAATACCGCGCTAAGAAAGGCCCCGCTGATGTTGTAGAAGGTGTTATCGAGGCGTCCTCCGAATCCGAGGCTATCGAAAAGCTAAGCCATGCGGGATATCTTCCCATGAGCATAAAGGAGGAAAACGGCGAGCCAGGCCGGTACCAGAGGCAGATCCCTAAAGGCAAGATCGGTAGAGTGAGATCCCGCGAGATAACCGTTTTTAGCCGACAACTCGCAAGTCTTTTAAGGGCCGGCGTCCCTATTTTAAGCGCCATTAATATAATAGCGGAACAGACGGAAAACGTGAATCTGAAACGGGTGCTTTACGAAATACATGATGCGGTAAGAGAAGGCGAAAACTTTTCTTCGGCGCTTATGCGGTATCCCAGGGTATTTCCCCCATTATACATAGCCATGGTTCGCACAGGCGAAGATAGCGGAGAATTACCGGGCGTCCTACTCAGAATTTCCGATTACAGGGCTAAAGAAGATGAGATGTTTTCGCGTCTTCGCATGGCTTTAGCGTATCCGGCCCTCATGGGTGCCGTAGGGGTCGCGACAATTATTTTTATGTTGGTCTTTGTCATGCCACGTATTATGGGGATATTTACTAGCATGGGGCAAAACCTTCCTTTGCCGACCCGCATACTTATTCTGGTAAGCGGGGGCCTGCGTAGATGGTGGCCTGTAATCGTTGTTACCCTGATAGCCGCTGTCTGGCTCATAAAAATGCAAGCTAGAACTAAAACCGGCAAAGTTTATTTCAGCGCATTGAAATTGAGTATTCCCGTGTTCGGAAAACTTACCCTCAAGACGGAACTATCGCGTTTCACAAGAACACTTGCGCTTCTGGTGGAGAACGGCGTACCCATACTAAAAGCAATCGACATATCCATTCCTGTCCTGGAAAACGAGGTCATAAAAAGTCAACTGGCAAACAGCTGCCGTGAGCTGGAACAGGGCGGCTCTTTCGGAAGAAGCCTTAAAAATTCAAAACTATTTCCGCTATTTATGACAAACCTCACAATCGTAGGTGAAGAATCGGGCAAGCTTGACGAGGCGCTGACAGAAGTGGCCAATTCTTACGAGAAAGACACCGATGAGACGATGAAGATTATGGCGAGCCTCCTGGAGCCCCTGATGATTCTGGGAATGGGACTGATAGTGGGTTTTATTGTCGTGGCCATGCTTCTTCCCATTTTTGAGATAAATGTGGTGGTGCGGTAGGATGAGAAGGTTATTTTATATTTTATTTTTTTTTATTTGCAGCACTATCATTACGCATGATTGCCGGGCAGAGGACTGGGAGGAGATAAAGAGCGAGCATTTTGTCGTTTATTTCACAAAGGATAGAAAATTTGCCGTGGATGTTCTGGATAAAGCGGAGGTCTATTATAAACGGATAGCAGCAGATCTGGGTTATCCGCGATATTCGGATTTCTGGACGTGGGATAAACGCGTAAAGATCTATATATATCCCGATCACGGGTCTTTCATAAAGGCGACAAACCAGCCGGAATGGTCGTATGGCATGGCCGATTATCGCACCAAACAGATAGTGAGTTTCGCCTGGAGCGAAAACTTTGTGGAATCACTGCTTCCGCACGAAATGACGCATCTTATTTTCAGGGATTTCGTCGGTTTTAAGGGTGAAATACCTTTATGGTTGGACGAAGGCGTGGCGCAATGGGAAGAAGAGACGAAGAGATACGAAATGAAGAACGCGGTAAAAAGATTATATGAAGAGGATACCATACTTTCCTTGCGCGATATGATGAAACTCAATATTATGCAAATAAAAGATTTAAGAAAGACCTTCATACTTTCTACAATGACAAAGAGAGGGGAAAGGGCTTCGCTCATTCTCGGCACGAACAACCTTATAGACATCTATTATCTGCAGTCCGTTTCACTGGTCGGTTTCCTGATAGAGAAATACGGTTCGGACAGCTTCGCTGTTTTCTGCCGGCAACTTCGTGACGGTAAGTCGCTGGATGAAGCCCTGAGGTTCTCCTATCCGACTCATATACAGAATCTTAACGAGTTTGAGAAAAAATGGCGTGAATATATAGCGCAGTATTAATGTGGTGTAGCGTATAAAAAATATTATGCACGGAGGTATTTAACCATGCCGATTCAATGGAAAAGGGGTTTTACGCTGATCGAACTTATGCTTGTTGTGATTATCATAGGTGCATTGGTAGCAATGGTGATGCCCAGATTCGCCGGAAGGGGCGAACAGGCCAGGGCAGCTGCCGCCAAAGCAGATATCATGGCTAATATTTCTACGGCTTTAAAGCTTTACGAGCTTGATAACGGGAATTTCCCAAGCTCAGACGAAGGCCTAAATGCGTTGTTGAACAAGCCCTCCTCCGCGAATAACTGGAACGGGCCATATCTTGAAAAGAAACCCGTGGACCCGTGGGGCAGGGAGTATGAATATAAAAGCCCCGGAGACCACAGGCTGGCCGATTATGATCTCTATTCACTCGGAAAGGACGGAATCGAAAGCGATGATGATATCAAAAACTGGGAATAAAAATAGGGCATTTACGCTGATAGAAGTTATGTTTACGACGGTTATCTTTTCACTGGCGACAGTACTTATATATGAGACCTACTTCCGTTCTTTGGACTTACTTAATTATTGCAATGATTACTTTAAGGTCGTATCATGGGTTGACGATAAGATGTGGCAGGCACAGAACGAGCTGACTCGCTTCAATACCATGAGCAAGGCCTTGAAAGACGATGTCCTTAATTTGGATAATAAAAGATTCACATGGAAGCTTTCGTATAGTGAGACCGGGGGCGTCCCGTATCTTTACAGGATAGATTCAACGCTCTCATGGAGTGAAGGCAGAAAGAACGTTGCAATATCAAGAATGGCTTATGCTGTGTATGAAGAAGAAGAATAGACCCCCCGACAGGTCCGGCGCAATCCTAAAACTCTCTAAGCGCAAAAACGGCCTTACGTTGATAGAACTCATTATAGTGAGCGGCACTATAGCTATTGTCGCTCTTGCCGTATTTTCAACGCTTTCCAACGGTCTTAAGATTTGGCAAAGGATGAACCAAGAGAGATTGGAAGAGGGGGTCAGTATATTTTTTGAAAAGTTTACCTCGGACTTGCGCAACGGAATACAATATGAAGGCATTAATTTCTGCGGGAAAGAAGACGAATTTGAATTGCCTACCCTGGTGACAAGCCACGGGCTAAAATCAAGGACGATCGGCAAGGTAAAATATTTATACGATGAGGATAAGAAAATTATCAAAAGACACATTATGGATTTTTCCGATATATATGATAACGAAAGCGGAGCCGCGCAGGAGCTATTGGCAAATATAAACTCTCTCAAGTTCCGATATTATATTTATGATAAGGGCAGCAAGGCATATTTTTGGCAGGATGAATGGGATACGGGCCAGACGCCTCTTGCCGTTAGGGCTGAATTAGAGATAATATCCGATGACAGAATCATCAAATTTGCGAAGACAGTCGAGATCCCGGTTAGCAATTAATGCTTTGGACTTTCACCTGTCTTTGAGATTGAATGCCGCTATTTTGTCGAAGTGGCTGACGGGCCAGACATTGACTACGAGCATTTTTAGAAGGGTTGATGCGCAAGGAAGCATATTGATAATAGCCCTGTGGTCTATCTCGCTTCTTTCGGTATTTGCTTTAATATCGGGATCACAGGTGCGATATATGATGACGCTGGTCAAACGCCTGGACGAGAGGACGCAGCTACGTTTTATAGCCGAAGCAGGGGTAAGGCTGGCGATCGCCGAACTTAAAACAGAAGAAAAAAACTATCACGCCATGACTGATATGTGGAGCAATAACCCGCAGGCATTTAAGGATACGAGCGCCGGCGAAGGGACCTTCTCTATATGTTACGATTATGTCTATGACAGGTCAAAAAAACCTGAATTGAAATACGGCCTTGTTGACGAAGAAAGAAAGATAAACATAAATATGGCGGACAGAGCCGTGTTGAAAAGGCTTTTTATGTTGACCATGGATATAGACGAAGAGGAAGCCCAGGACCTCGCCGCCTCTATAATCGACTGGCGGGATGGTGACGAGGAACTATCCGTTCCAGTCGGAAGCGCGGAGTCCACGCATTATCGCGGACTTACTTATCCATATGATGCCAAAAACGGACTCTTCGAGGTAATGGACGAACTTTACCTTGTAAAGGGCATCGACCGTGATGTATTCGAGAAGATGAAAGATTATGTTACGATTTACGGTAGCGGCAGGATCAATGTTAACACTGCTCCGAAAGAAGTGCTTATGGCGGCAGGGCTTGGAGAGAGGATAGCCAATGATATCATATCATTCCGCATGGGAAGAGATAAGATGATAGGAACGGATGATGATGGCATATTCGAGACAACTTCAAGCATAGTTCCGAAACTTAGCCAATTCGTCAGTCTAAGTCCTTCCGATATCTCGGAGATTTCCGTAGTTGTTGACCAATGTCTGGCGGTTAACTCCAGCGCTTTCAAAATACGCAGCATTTCCAAGTCGAAAAGTGGAAAAAGCAGCTACATGACAATAGCGGTGGTAGACAAAAAAGGCAAGATACTATATTGGCAGGAATCCTGACAATGTTCGCAATAAAAAATACAAACCCGTTATCCGCTATAGCCAAGAAAGACATCATAGGGATTGATTTCGGCAGCACTAAATTGAAGATTGCTCACATGCGTTTTTTGCCGAACAAGACGGCGGAAATAATAGATCTGATTATGCGGGATATTTCTAATCTGGTCGACACCGATATCGCCAAAACAATAGCTTCTTCTTTCCAAACTTTGAAAGTCAGGACTCCGTATATCATAAGCGTTATTACATCCAATCTTACCATTACCAAGAACATTGAGATACCGTCTGTCGATCCAAAAGAGATAAAGGAGATAATAAATCTGCAGGCGGGCCGGCACACCCCTTATACGCGCGATGAGATAATTATAGATTATATAGACATCGGCACTTACAAGAACAACTACACAAAAATTTTATTGGTTATAGTCACAAATAACATCATTAAGAGACAATTCGATGTCCTGAAAAAAGCCGGGTTAAAATTAGAAAAGGTTCTATTTGCACCGGAGGCCTTAGGCCGGTCTGTCGATAAGGTACTGAAGCTTAATACCGCAAACGCCCCTCTCACGGTCGTAAATGTCGATGAGGGATTTGCTGATTTTGTGGTTGTCTATAAAAATAAACTTGTTTTTGAACGGTCCATACCCATCGGCGCACAACAACTGATAGAGGACAAAGATCAGAGCGGCATAAGGTTTGCGGAAGAATTGAAAAAATCGCTTGAGACATACCAAAGCGAAAATATAGAGAAAAACCCTGATTCTCTTATCTTAACTGGCGCCATAGAAGAAATTCCGCAGGTAGAACTCCTTTTAAATGAGACCTTGAGCGTTCCTGTTAAAGCGATGCCATACCTCGGGGATCTAGCGGTAAAAAAAGATGTCCTAAAGACAGCGTCTGAAAGCAGGCGTGTGTCGTTTTTAAATGTAATAGCACCAATTCTTGCTCTGAACGATATCAAGATTAGCCTTATTCCGGAAGAGATAAAGATTAAAAAAGCAATCGAAGAACGCGGCAAGGATCTGATAAAAACAGGCATCTTGACTTTCTCAGCCTTTTTAGTGATATGTATGATATTGATAAGCAGTATTTATTTTAAGACCGCATATCTAAAGACCCTGACAGAAAAGTATGCGCACCTTAGCCAAGAGGCTCAAGCGCTGGAGAGCAGTTTTACGGCGGTAAGTCTCGTTAAGAATTATCTGTCCAACCGTGGATATTCTCTGGAAGTGTTGGGGGAGCTTCATTCTATTGCGCCGATAGAATTGGAGCTTGAGAATATAAGATTTGATAACCGGGGAAAGCTCTCTATAAAGGGTACAGCCGAGTCAATGAGCATAGTATTCTCTTTTGTAGAGATAATGGAGAAATCCAAATATTTTAAAGACGTCAACACCAAATATACCTCAAATAGAAAAGACGGAACGAAGGATGTGGCGGATTTTGAAATAACAGCTATTTTAAATAAAATCAGATAGATTATAAGCATGATTAAAATAGATTCACTTTACACTTTTTTGACACGTTTGTCTAAAAGAGAAAAAACCATATTATATGTGACAGTCTTTTTTGTATCAGTAACGCTTTTGGACAAATTGATAATATCCCCTATTTTTTACAAAATAAACTCCTTGGATGCCGAAATTCGAGAAAAAGAATTAAGCGTCAAAAAAGATATACGTATGCTGTCACAGAAAGACAGGATAATGGCCGAAAGCGCGAAATATGCCTCATTCTTAAGTGAGCACGCTAAATCCGAAGAGGAAGAGACAACCTTCATCCTCAAAGAGATAGAGAATCTGGCTAACCAGAGCTCGGTTTATCTTATCGATATGAAACCAGGCGGCATAAAAAGCACCGGCCAATCCAAGGAGTATATAGTGAATTTAAGCTGCGAAGCGCAGCTAGAGCAAATTACCGAATTTATGTATAAAATCGAGAATTCCAAAGAACTCTTAACTATCGAAAAATACGAGATCGAGCCTAAATCGAAAGAATCAAGTATTGCGCGGTGCAGTATGTCTATATCCAAGATAAGCATGTGAAAAAATTATAAGGAGGGTACCATGCGAAAAATTATTTTTACCACAATAGCTCTCGCTGTATTTTTAAACCTAAATGCCTATACCGCAGAACCTCCCACGCTTCTCGAGTTTCGTAATAAAATTTTTGATGAGTCCAAAGACATAAAACTGTTGCTTACGAGCTCGAAAAAAGACATGATTTTTATGAACAGCATGTGGGATTCCTGCATAGCTACGCTTATAGAACTTGATGCCTTTTTTGGTATGCTCGGTATCTTTAACACGATAAAAAGAGAGGACGTGACGGAAGGCGCGGTAACCTATCTTTACGATTGGCTCAGCCTGATAAAAAATTCAAACGAATCGACCATAAGAAATTTAAACACCATTTATGCGAAACCCATAGAAAAAGACACGAAGCTTCATATTAAAAAGTTGATAGCATATTATACGGAATTGAATGACAGGATAGGCTTGGAGCTTACGAAGATCATGGCGCTTAAGTCGACAGCAAAAAAAATACCGTCGGGAAATTGAAGGAGATATCCATGTTAAAGAATGGTTTACGGTTACTATTGAGGGTTGTCGCGTCGTTGACTCTTTTAATCTTTATGAATGTCAATAATGATGCAAAAGCCGATACCGATGCCGATGAAGAAATGAGGTTTGACGAAGGAATGGCGGAAGTTGAAATGGGCGGGAAAATATCCGGCCAGGTGATAA
>MHFD01000072.1:7207-9363 GCA_001804045.1 Omnitrophica bacterium RBG_13_46_9 | reverse complement strand
TATCCTGGTAATAAAGGATGCTTACGATGAGACTAGAACAGCCGTGATTATGGCGAACGACGATACTACTTACTTTGGCACAGATTCTTTAAATACGATAAATCCGGGCGATCGTGTTTCGGTCGACACCATATCCACTGGCGATGGCGGCTACATAGCCGACAACATAGTAATGGATAAGAAAAGCTATGGAAAAGAGGAGACGGAGACGCCAACCTTGGAAAAAGTCCTTTCTGACTAAAACCCTGCCGCGTTATTTATGAATACGTTTAAAATAGCGGTGTCATTTTGTATTGTTTCTATGGCGCTTATCTGTGCCGCTTTAGGAGAGAAAAAAGACTCGGAATTTGAAAATTCCGAGGCGGCTAGCCACTATAAAAAAGGATTAACTTATGTAAAAGAAGGGCGCTGTGGAGAGGCCATATCGGAATATATAAAGTCATTGGAGCTTTTTCCAGACTATTATCCGGTATATAGCGACTTAGGTTATGCATTTTTTTATTCCGGTAAGTTCGATGCGGCGCTTGAATGTTTTAGAAAAGCCATTTTTCTAAAACCTGACTATGTCAATGCCGTAAGAGGGATAGCATATGTCTATATGGGGGTGGGTCAGGAAGACGAAGCGGCGACATATTTCAAGAAGGCGATAGATCTGGAACCGGATGTCATTTCACCGTATATATCGTTAGGCATTATATATAATAATAAGAAGCGCTTCAGAGAGGCTATCCCGCTTTTTGGCAAAGTTATAGACAAAGCCCCTAATTTAGATACCGCTTATTTTGAATTGGGCCGCGCCTACGAGGCGGTCGGCGAAACCGATCTTGCCATAGAGAATTACGAAAAATGCATAACCCTCAACCCTAATCGCCGTAAACCCTATCTTCCACTCTCAGTTTGCCATTCTTCCAAGGGGGATTATAGAAAGGCGTTCCATTATGCGAGTATCGCCAGACAGCTGGACCCGAAGGATGAGGAGGCGAAAGAGATGATGCGTTCCCTGTATTACACAGTCAGGGAAGAACGGCGTGGCGCCGCTCTGAAGGAGGGGCTGCCGATTAAGGGGCAATAGGCCTGTCGCGTTCCAAAACTCTTATTTTTGCGGCTTCCGGATTTTCTTTATTCCCGTCGTCATAGTATGTTATAACTACGTGGTCTCCAATGACAAGATCGACAATGCCTATCCTGCGGGCATCCTTAAATATTTTTCCTTTCTCCGTAAAAATAGGCGTCTTGTCGGGGACAAAGAACGTCAATTTATCTTCCGCTATCTTGCCGGTGCTATAGAACCACTGGATGGTAACTCTCGAACCGGTATAATTGACGTTGCATACACGTCCCCTTACGTATTTTACCGGGCGGCGCTCCGCATCCTGGGAATGAGAAAGGACGGATGTCATTAATCCCGCAGTGGCCATTGTTATGGCGATGACTGCCGCGAATCTTTTCGTCATCGCGTTTTCCTTATTTGGAAACCAACGTATTTTTCTGTAGCTGGGATACCGTTTTCTTTAGTTCCTCGATATCTTTCTGAAGTGACGCGATATCGGCCTGCATCTTATCAAGAAGCGCGTCGTACTCCACGAATTTCCGCGAGGCATATTCGCCGGCGCCTTCGATAATCCTCAGATCCCCTTCTCTGCGTATAGCGGTTCCTTTAGGTAAAACTACTCTATAGCCGGGTTTGCTTCCTACTTGCTGAAGCTCCATACCGGTCGGCACCTGAGTCTCATACGCCTCTTTTTCGTCATCGGACTTGGTGTTGGTAGACACCATAAAGGATATGGCGATTACCGCTAGAACAAAATAGGCGACTTTTGACATATTATCCTCCCGTAAGTAGCGCTCCCTTTATCGAGGATTCTGACACTCGTCAATCATAGATTATATCTCATAAATTAAAAAAACTAAACATATTTTTATACCGTGAGCCAGACAAGTCACACTTCAAAAACCTTCTTTATGTGATATAATATCCTTATGCGGCACAACCGTAACGTAAAGCATTCTGTCTATTTAGAATGTAATGATAAAACTTATTGCACAGGCTATACACCAGATTCAGGGCGACGCATCGAAGTGCATGACTTAAGGAAAGGGTGCAAAATATACTCGAGGCGGAAGACCGGCGGGACTTATATGGAGTAAAGAATATA
>MHFD01000072.1:1765-7194 GCA_001804045.1 Omnitrophica bacterium RBG_13_46_9 | reverse complement strand
CGCTTTTTTTAATGGAAAAAAGGATAAAAGGATTAACCAGGAAACAGAAGGATACGCTGATAAAAGGTGAGAGGTCAGACAAAGTTTTGCTAGCTACAGGAAAATGAAGGAAAAGATATATACAAGAGCATTTGATTGGTCGCCGGCCAGCTTATTGAATGCGGCTTTATCCGTATGAATTACGAAGCGATTCCAAGGACCAATACCGCAGAGATTTCCGACAGAGCGCTATAAGAAATTTCTGCAGGACATGTTTTTAGGGTACATATATGGTAGAGGCATGTGGAAGCTGGAGAGAAAACCATACGTAGGTTGAGAAGATGCCAGGAAAAGCAAGTGTTTTATGGACCGGCGGGAAAGATTCTTCTTTGGCGCATTATAAGGCAAGGCGCATGGGATACGAGGTCGTGAACCTGGTTACTTTTATCCCAACCGGAGCAGAGTTCCACGCACATCCGCTTGCCTTTATAAAATATCAGGCCGGGGCATTAGACCTTTCTCATGTGATGTTAGAAATCAATGAGCCATTCAAAGAAAACTATGAAAGGGCGATAGATCTTTTAAAAAAAGAATACAAAATAGACACATTGGTAACCGGTGATATTTCCGAAATCGACGGCTATCCGAATTGGATAAGGGAATGTAGTAAGTATTCCGGCATGAAAGTTCTAAACCCATTATGGCACTACGATAGATATAAACTTATCAGGGAACTTATTTCATATGGATTTAAAGCGATATTTTCTTGTGTAAAAAAACCTTGGCTTACGGGCGAATGGGTGGGTAAGGAACTTAATGAAGAATCGTTAGCGCGTCTGGTCAATTTAAACTCCGAAACAGGGCTTGATATTTGCGGCGAACACGGGGAGTATCATACTTTAGTGCTGGATGGGCCATTGTTTAATAGACGCATTGGTATCGGTGCTTATTTAAGACGCGAGAAAGATCCATTAATATATCTGGATATACTAAAAGCAGGGCTGCAGGAGAGATAATATGCCAAGAAGCCTATATCCAAACCTTTGGTTTGTGGTTGGCGCAAGTACCGCGGTATAATTTTGAAGATTTTAAAGAGGTTAACTAATTTGGAATAAAAGAGTTACGTTTAAACAGGTTAAAAGTGAAAATGTCTTTCAATGTTTATAATGAGGAATTACGTCAAATAATGTAATCAAGGATTTTTATGGAACTTTGGGACCCTGCTTAAGGTCATGTTATAAAAGGACCGTTAAGAGGACCACGGAGGGGGGCATTAGAATTTATATAACGGCCATTAAGCTATGTATACTACACAGATAAGGTGTAAAAGAATGTAAGAAATATGAGTTTTAGACGGAAAGAAATTTTATTTTGGTTAATATTACTAATTTTTATCCTTGGTTCAGCAGAGTCAATATGCTTTGTTGCTTTCAAGACTTTTAAAAAAAGATTCACCTTCTTAAATTTTAAGAAGTATGTTACTGATGGGTCATATATTAAATATGCCAGCCAAAAATATCACCCTGAAAGAGGTTGGGATAATCTTTATCCTACTAAGTTTGGAGAACGTCCGAGGAGCATCGATTATAATGAATCACTCATCTCTGTTTTTGGGGATTCTAATGTGCATTGCGACGAAGTTAATCACGACGAAACTTGGGAAGAGTACTTATCTGCGTTGCTTCAAAAAAATGTCTATAATTTTGGTAGCGGCGGTTATGGAGCCGATCAAACTTATCTCAAGTTTTTATCAATATTTCCAGAAGCGCGTACGCCCATTGTTGTATTAGGATTTCCTATGGAGAGTATCAATCGTATAGTAAGCGTTTACAGACCTTTTTATTATGAAAATACTGGATTGCGGTTAACGAAACCTCGATTTTTCCTTAAACAAGACGGCGGATTATCCTTCTTGCCTAATCCCGTGCATTCTTTAGATGAAGTCAAGAACTTAAATAATCCCTATTTTTTAAATCTGATAGGCCGATATGATTATTGGTTCAATCGTGATAGATATCCTACATTTATGTTTCCATATACGAAAATACTATTCAATAAAAGGGTCTGGCTTGAAATCGTTTACGGTAAAGGAAGGAGCGAGATAGATGATGTCAATCCGCGACCTTCTGAAAATCTTTGGAAAGACACAGAAACCGCAGAGTTAATGTTTAATATTTTAAAATCTTTTGCGGTTCGCTCCAAAGATTTGGACGCAATACCTATAATCATGATTTTTCCGACGGAAAATGAAGTCAAAAATAAGTTTAGCTATGGAAGAGGTTCAATCGCTGAAGAGAAGATCTCTCTTTTCTGTCAGCAGAATAATATCTTGCTTTTTAATTCAGTTGAAGTTTTGGCGCAGAATGCAAGTTCAGTTGCTGAAATCAAATCGTTTTTTAAAGGACATCTATCTGTTAAAGGAAATCAAGCCATTGCCCGTTATTTCCATGATTTCCTAAAGAATTATGTATTAGAAAATTAGGGATAGCTGTACCGGCTCAATAATTCGGTGACTATTTAAGATGCGGTTAAATCCGCCCCGTGCTTTATTTTATTCTTTATGGGTCCCGCAGAATATTAATATAATATGCGGAAAAATCCGAAACAAATCCTAATTTCCAAAACTATAGATATACGGGTTTCGGTCATTAAAATCCAGGCTGTATTTCGGATTTTCCACCAAGAAGGTGGATAAGACCAAACGATAGTATTTGGCGGAAGGATTTAAGGTATTCGGTAAGTATAAAAAGCGTTGCCGAATCAGAGAGCATTAATAACAGCACCTATTTTTTTAGGAGAGGAAGAATGAAAAGGATTATTGTTGGCGTAGTTTCAATTGGTTTGTTGATTTTTTTTGGCTGTTCAGTATCTTCTCAGAAGACCAGCTTCGATATCCTCATTAAAAGAGGCACTGTTTATGACGGTAGCGCCAGAGAGCCCTATGTTGCTGATATAGGCATTATCGCCGACAAAATAACCGCTATCGGCGATCTTTCAGATGCAGAAACAAAAAAGATCATTGACGCCAGAGGGCTGATCGTGACCCCGGGTTTTATCGATGTGCATAATCATTCTGACCTCGTGTTCCTATTTTCCGGCAACAAACGATATTTGTCCCTGATAATCCCGGCATGGAAAGGCAATTACAATTATTTGACCCAGGGCGTTACGACAATAGTTACCGGGTTGTGCGGCGGAGGATATGCGGACGTGAACGATTGGCTTGGCCTGGTCGGTTTTATAAAATTCGGCACCAATGTCTGCCACCTTATACCGTACGGTATGATCAGGGGGAAGCTCTTTGGGCAGGATCAGCCGCGGACATTGACCGGTGACCAACTCGATGCCCTTAAAAAGAGCGTAGAAAAAGAAATGCGAAATGGCGCCTTCGGGATTTCGGTGGGGCTTGAGTACGCCCCCGATTGTTTTACGACCACCGATGAATTGGTCGAGATCGCCAAGGTGGTCAATAAATATGGTGGTATCTACGATGCCCATATCCGTGATAACACGGGGACCATCCATGAAAACGGTCAACCCGGGGTGCTGCTGGCCATAGAGGAAACAATCGAGATCGGCAGGCGAGCGAAGATACCCGTGCACATCTCGCATATTCAACTCAACTTGCCCTGGGACGATGTAAAGGCAGAAGAGATGTGCGATTTAATAGAAAAGGCTAGGCTCGAGGAAGTTGATATAACCGCCGATCAACATCCTTACGACGTCGGATTCGGCATCCTTTCCTACCGCTTGCCGAGTGAGTTTAAGACCGCTGTCGGCGTCAAAGATAAATACAAGACCCCCGAGGGAAGGACCCTCATAAAGGGAGCCATTGAAAAGGTCTTTATTTTCCTTGGCCCGGAAAAGATCATGATCACTTCTTGCCCGGCGAATGAAAAATATGAGAATATGACCATCAAGGATATTGCCGCGATGGAGAAGAAGGACCCGGCAGATGTGTATGTCGACCTGGTATGCATGGATTCGGCGCCTTACGCCCTTTTCTCTGAGATAAGTGATAAGGCGAATAGAGGAAATATGCCCCATAGTTACGTTTTTACGGCCTCCGATGGCTACACTGTTTTTGAACCTTCCAAGTCGCCGCACCCGAGGTTCTTCGGTTGCTTCCCCAGAAAGATCAGAAAGTATGTGCTGGAGGAAAGACTCATGAACTTAAACGATGCCATCCGCTCCATGACCTCGCTGCCGGCGGAAAAGTTCAAAATCAAAGGGCGGGGTAGGATCGCCGAGGGTAACTACGCGGATATAGCAGTCATAGACTTGAACAAATTTACAGATCATGCTACCTATACAGATAGGGGGCGATATTCCGAAGGGTTAAGCTATCTTTTGGTAAACGGCGTGCTCTCGATTGAAAACGGTAAGATCACAGGCAAAAGAGGCGGCCGGCCTTTAAGATTGGACCGGATCCAATGAATGTATCAGGCAAGAAAATAATGAAGAATAAATCGAAAGAGATTATATGGGGGTTTATATGCTTGTTTTTGTTTCTGTCAATATGGGGGTGCCAAATGAGAGAAGTAGATGTTAATAAATTAAAATTGAGAAAGGCTCACGTGGATGATATAGACATCGCCTACAAGACATTTGGCAAGGGATATCCTATAGTGCTTATCATGGGTTTCAGCGGCACCATGGATATGTGGGAACCGCGTGTTTTAAGAGCGCTTTCGTCACATTATAAAGTCATAGTGTTCGATAGCCGCGGAATAGGGGAATCTACGGCAACAAGCAAGAAATTTTCTATCGAGCTATTTGCGGATGATACTGCCGGACTCCTTGATGCATTGGGAATAGAGAGGGCCCACATCCTCGGTTGGTCGATGGGTACGAATATCGCTCAAGAGCTTGCGCTCAGGCACCCCGATAAAGTCGACAAACTCATTCTCTATGCCGCTGATCCGGGGGGTAAAGAGTGCGTCCAACCGGAAAGCCCCTTAAAGACGGTTACAGATACTTCCGGGACGCTGCATGATAGAGAGGAAAGGGTGGTTAAGGTCTTATTTCCCGAAGAATGGAGAAAAAAACATCCTGACGTCCGTGAATATTTTCCTTTTCCAAAAGAAAGGTCATCGGTTGACAATGTAAACAGGCAGGCACAGGCAATGAATGAATGGGCGGGCAGCTACAGCAGGCTTGGGCAGATAAAGTGTCCAACGCTGCTTATTACCGGCACCGAAGATGTAATACCGCCTCCGATAAATTCATTTATTATGGGAGAAAAAATTCCAGGAGCCTGGGTTATACAGATTAAAGGCGGAGGCCATGGCCTTATGTACCAGTATCCGGAAGGCTTCAGCAGGGCGATACTTACATTTCTCGAGTCAGAGAATGACTAAGATAGTTATATCAAATGGATAAAAAAGAGATATGCATACGCAAGTTCGGCTGGCCGATGGCTGCGCTATAGGGGGACTATGAAAGAACAG
>MHFD01000072.1:0-1728 GCA_001804045.1 Omnitrophica bacterium RBG_13_46_9 | reverse complement strand
AAATTTATGTCTGAGCAAAAAACTTCTAATTTGCTGCTCATTGTTTTATTGGCTGTAATCGGGATCATAGTCTTGCTATTTACCACGAGATTTGGTATCGGAGTCGATCCTGATTCAGTGGCTTATGTTGCTGTCAGCCGTAATCTCTTGACCGGTCACGGTCTTAGAGAGTTAGACTACTGTGGAAATTTTAGACCTTTTACTAAGCATCCGTTATTTCCCGTGCTGCTTTCTATCTTTGGGATTTTCGGCATAGATCCGCTTATCGGAGATAGATTTTGTAATGCTTTTATTTTTGGAGCCAACATTTTCCTGGCTGGGTATATGATCCGCAAATATACGGGGTCGATTTGGAATTCAATATTTGGTTCATTTTTAATTTTGACGTCTACTGATATGCTTAATTTTCACTGCTGGGCAATGACAGAACCCATCTTCCTTTTCTTAAGCCTTTTAGCCTTATATCTGGTTTCCGCTTATATTGAACATCCGAAGGGGGTGCTACTTTTTGCTTCATCGAGCGTAAGCGCGTTGGCAGTCCTTACCAGGTACGCGGGAGTCCCCTTGGTCATTACAGGAATCATAGGAATATTTTTTTTGAGCAAAAGGACACACCGGAGAAAAAGCACCGATATTTTCATTTTTGCCGCAATAAGTTTTTTGCCGCTGGCAGTATGGCTTTTAAGAAACTTTTGTGTCGCCGGCAGGTTTCTATACAGGCCCTTACTTTTTCATCCTATTACCTATGGACATATTAAACCGGCGTCGGATATTTTAGCAGGATGGTTCTTGCTTAAAATATCACCCGATATCGCAACTAAAGTCTTTAAAACCTTGATATTAGCGAGCTTATTGTTTTTTAGTATTATGCTATTTCAATACAAAAAAGCGCGGATTAGAAGCGATACCGTTAAACAACGCCTTGCGTTACTCCCTTATCTGCTGATTTTATTTATTTTCTTTTACGGGCTATTTTTGATTATCGCGATCTCCTTTTTTGACGCAAGTGTAGCGCTAAATAGGCGTTTTTTATCACCCATATTTATTCCGGGGTTGATTTTTATCATATGTTTAATTAATAGCCGATTGCGCCTGATAAAGCAAACTGGTGCTTTTAAAGTCGCATCCGTATTATTTTATTTAAGTTTTGCAGGGCTATATCTGAGATCGGGTATAGATTGGGTTAGTGTTAAATCCCGTGACGGAATGGGGTATGCGAGTAGAAAATGGAAAAAATCTGAGATTATCCGACAGGTTAAATCTCTTCCCAGAGAGGCCGCGATTTACTCAAATGGCCCGGATGCTATATATTTTCTTACGGGAAGACCTACCCTTATGATTCCTGCCAAAGTCATTTCGGTAAGAAAGGAGATTAACTATAGTTATTTATCTGGAATAACCGAGATGGAAAAGAAAATTAAAGGCAGGAAAGGGGTATTGGTCTATTTAAATAAAATTGCTTGGAGACGGTATTTACCATCGGAGGGCGAGCTTGAAAAGATACTGCCTATTCGTCTTGTCGTAAGATGCGCGGATGGCGCAATATATGAAATAACAGAATAGGAACGCGAATCTTTGTAGGGTTAGACCGGAACCAGCGCGTTATTTTTTATACATCGTTTAGGGCCGCGCCAACGATGTTCAGCAATCACGGTTCTGTTTTCCTTTGGCTGTCTGTCTATTTTTTGTTTAACCAAAGATAAGGAACCAATTTATTGTAATACACCC
>MHFD01000071.1:26967-27270 GCA_001804045.1 Omnitrophica bacterium RBG_13_46_9 | reverse complement strand
AATTATTCTCTTGATGTATGGAAAAAGTAAACACCGTATTATCTTTTTGGAATATGTAGGCGCTACCGTTTCCCTGATGTAAGTCGCAGTCAATGATGAGGGCCTTTTTGATCTTATTTTCATCTATAACTTTTTTTATAGCTACCGCAATATCATTCAGAACGCAAAAACCTTCGCCGTGGTCAGGAAAAGCGTGGTGAAAGCCCCCGCCTATATGTACGCCCAAACTGTCTTCTAAAGCCGCCTCTACGGCGCATATCGTGCCGCCGCAGCAAAGCATGGCACTTTTGACTAAATCTTTTG
>MHFD01000071.1:25001-26947 GCA_001804045.1 Omnitrophica bacterium RBG_13_46_9 | reverse complement strand
ATAATTTCCTCGAAAGACAGTCTCCCATATTTTAATTTCTCAAGATACTCTGCCGTATGAACACGTAATAAATCTCTATCTCCGGCTTCTTCCGGCTCAACGATGGTAATATTATTTACAATGCTTAAATCTCTCAAGAGTTTATCTCTTATCAATCTATATTTTACGGTAGGGAACACATGGGAACCTATGTCGACATAATACCTATCAGAATATACAAGTTTTGTCTTCACGTAAGCTGATTATGAGGTTGATTATACTGAGCGGATTTAAAATTCCGACTTTTTCAGAGTTCCGCCCCGCGTAAAAACTCAAGATACACACCTAACTCGTCTAAAAGCACATGAGATCCGTCGGGCCAATAGATTTTTAAACCATCCGTGACTACGTCAATTCGTTAACTATGCCGTTTACCGCATTAGAGATAAGCTCCCAGTCTTCCTGGGAATGGATTGCAAACTTCTGCTTTCTCTTCCATTTATCGGCTCTCTTTTGCCAAAGATAGACACAAATCTGTTTTCTGCCATAGCTTTCCAAAAGAACCACGGCAGACCACCATCCAAATCTTTTGTTGATAGTCTTGTATTCGATGACTTTAAGCGGCGGTATAATCGGCACTTCTTCCGTTTCTCGCCTTGTTGGCCTGTCCATATAACCCTCCTTTTGTTAGCGCTGTCTGTCTCGCGCCGTTTAAATAAGCCCAGGAACGCGGTCGGGTTGGGCCCCTGACAGCCGTCATTGACATAGGTCAGACCTAGCGCAACCTATCTATGCCGGCCTTCCTCCGCCCTCTGTCATTATGTTGCCCAGAGTTTAGGCGCGGGCGTGTCGCAGTTTGGCCCATGTGTAAGTCACGCCCCACTAATTCACTTCCTTAGGTTTACTTTATAGTTAGGCGATTCTCCTTCCAATATAACATGTCCTTCCCTGGCAAGCCAGCCTATGCTCATAAGCACTATATCTCTCGGTTTATCGATGGTCGTTACGATGTCGTCAAGCATACCTGTCTTATTGCGGTTCTCGAGATAATGCCAGATTTCACCGGCAACTATGCCCAATTCCGTAATCATTAATATACACCTCCCTTTTGTAAGCTATGAAGCCATAGCTTGTTTTTGTTTTGTATTAATGCTTTTGCACCTCGGACACCTAGAGAAGTCCTCGTTCTTTGTATCCGTATAAACATAACTGCATACCGAACATTGCCAAACACTTTCTCGCCTCGCCCCAAAGGCGCCGGATTCCGGCCTTTTCCCCAGCCATATCCATAGGGCAAATACAACTATTACGGTGCCAAACAGATATAAAAACAACGCTACCGATATATCAAGCTTTATCATATTTACCGTTATTTCCCTTCTATCCTAACAGTAACCGTACCCCAGTCGGATTTGTCCTTCTCAACCATGCTTAACGGCGAGAACCGCCATCTTTTTAAATATTTTATGGCCTGCAGGTCGATTTCCGGATACCCGCTTGAAAAAATAGGTTCGACACCATACACTATTCCGTTGTCAGAGACGAAAAACTTCAGTTTAACCACATATTCGTCAGACATATCGTAAAGACCGCCGGGAACCGTCAATGTTTTCGGTTTAGAGATGATCTCCCTCTTTCCGGCAGGCCCCTCTATCCCATCGGAAAATTCTCTTTTTACAAGGTCGCTATCCGTAAAAGCCACTCTTATATCTTCCGCAAAATACAGAGGGATCTCTTTTGTATCTCTGATGTAACTCTGCAGGGAAAAGGTAAATCTATCACGGATGGAATCGGGCATGAACTCTTTCAAGACTTTTCGCTCCGGGCCACTCGGCTTTAAATAGATCCTGTCCAACAATAACGTAGATTGGGTGTAGAGTGTCTCGGCTTGCGGCCTGGCTTCCTCGACCATAAGGTCAAACGCGGTCTTTTCCAGGATAGGCCCTAAAAAATCCACTTCCTGGAAT
>MHFD01000071.1:24719-24994 GCA_001804045.1 Omnitrophica bacterium RBG_13_46_9 | reverse complement strand
TTGGCTGGATGCTTGGCGTTACCACTATTCCAATGGCAAAAATCCAAAAAAGATGCCACGCTGTCGAAAATAAGATTGAGATATTAAACGCCCTGTCCTTAAACATTGCCTTGTATCTTTTTTCGGCCTTTACGCATAGGTGACCCCTCGCTTACATAAATCTCTCTTAAAAAGAGCCTCCTTGCGTACGCGATCACCCGCGTTTTATCTTTTCTGTGTAGTTGCTATATTTATCTTCTGGATACCTTCGGCCCTGCATAAATCCCATATCTCTA
>MHFD01000071.1:19171-24684 GCA_001804045.1 Omnitrophica bacterium RBG_13_46_9 | reverse complement strand
ATCAATATAGGCTTGGACTCGTTGGCGGCAATCTTTAAGCGAGAAGAAAGCTCTTCTTGCTCAATCGGTCTTTCGTTAATATAGAGGGCGTCGTCATTTGTTATTATAATTATCAGATTTTCCTTTTGGATGACCTCACTGGTAAGCGCCTTGGGTAAATTTATCTTTATGCCGGGCTGAAATATAAAGCTTGATGTCAGCATAAAAAATATCAGTAACAGAAATATAACATCTATGAGAGGTGCGATGTCCAGATGGCCTGTCTCCAGAGAAAGCTTTCTTTTAAACTTCATAATAGCCTTTTTTAATCGGGTTTAAATAAGGTTTTAGATACGCGATATCCGCATGCATCACTGACGCATCTGTCATAATATATGGCGGAAAAAATATCCGCATGATATCTTATTTCAAACTTTCTCTTTTTGTTCAGATAATAAATTCACCAGTTCTGTAGCGCTTTTCTCCATATCCAACACGAAATTATCTACCCTGCTTACCAAATAGTTATAAGCCACATAGGTCGGTATGGCCACGGATAATCCTGCTACCGTGGTTATAAGCGCCTCCCAGATCCCGCCTGCCAGATCGCCTGGATTTACGGGAACCATGCTCATCGCCTTCTCTTCTATGACCTGGAACGCCCTAAGCATTCCCACGACTGTCCCCAATAGGCCCAGCAAAGGCGCTATATGTGCTATGGTAGCCAAAACGCCTAAATTCTTCTCAAGGAGTGGTACTTCATGGACACCGGCATCTTCAATGGCCTCTTTTATATCCTGGCGAGGCCTATCGTATCTCATTATGCCGGACTTTAATATGCGCGCGATAGGGCCTTTGGTTATGTTGCACATATCCATAGCCTCCATGACTCTGTTAGCTTTTAGCTTATTTGATATCTCCTGCATAAATTTTTTAGTATCGATCCTGGCGCTTCTCAAGTGCCACACCCTCTCCAGGAAAACTGCAAATGCCATGATCGAGCATAAGATAATAAGTCCCATTATGGGCCCGCCCTTTACAATAAATTCCCACATCTTTCGTTTCCCTCCGTTATTTTTTCAACCTAAGCCACTCAAGCCTCTCTTTGGCATAATCCGACTCTTTAATATCCCGTTTAGCCAGCCTCTCGTACACCTTTATGGCCTGATCCCATTTTTGCATCCGCTCTAATAAGTCAGCGCATTTAAGTTCCGCCCTTGCCGCCCAGAAGGTGTTTCTTGGATATGTGTAACTAGCTTTTAAGTATTCTATGATAGCTGTCTCGAAATCACCCTTCTCTTCATAAGACTCTGCTATATCATACTGAATCTGCGCGTTAAAATCGGTATCATCGGCTGTCTGGGCTTTCTTAAAATATTCGATGGCGTGCAGATAATCCCCTTCATCCATAAGTATCCGGCCTATCTTCCTGTTCGCCGTTCTTGCAAACGGGGAATTCTTATATGTATTTACAACCAACTGAAACTCATTCTTCGCTTCGTTCATTTTACCCTGCTCGAGAAGAATGTCTCCCGCTCTAAATATGGCTTCCTGCCCCCATTCGCTACTGGGATAGTTTTTGTAAAGTGCCCTGAATTCCCTAAGAGCGTCGTTAGGTTTGCCCTCCTCGTAAAGGGTCCAGGCCAGCCAATAAAAGGCGTCGTCAACAAAATCGGAATCTGGATACTTGGCGATAACGGAATTAAAATACTTCTTGGCCTCCTGCACCTGGCCTTTGTTGTAAAAATACTCCCCGAACCACATCTTTACTCCGGCGGTAAGCTCGCTTTCGGGATATTTCTTTAAGATAGTCTCAAATTCCTTTAGCGCCTCATTATCCTTGTGCATCCTGTAATAACACCACCCCAGTTGATAATGCGCTGTTTTGGCAAGCTCCGGGTCCTTATTTTCTCTTATGATCTCGTTAAAAATCGGTATTGCCTCGGTGTACCTATTGGCGTTGTAGAGTGAAACGGCCTTTTGAAGTTCTGCGCTCCCCGTAAGAGGGCTGTCAGGAATATTTTTTATGATTTCATCAAACTGGTCCGAGGCCAAATCGAAATTTCCTTTTTTAAAATATAAGAGCCCTAACTGATAATGGGCCTTATCCAGCAAGCCCGAATTTGGGAAATTTGCCAAAAGATATTGAAAAGCAAGTATGCTCGGGTCGATTTTATCCATCAAAAAAAGAATCCTTCCCACCTCATATTGCGCATAGTCGGCCCATACGCTTTTAGGATAATTGGACAATACGACATCATAAGTTTCTATAGATTTATCGTACCGAAGTAATTTCTCGTTGATCTCGGCTACCCTGCACAACGCCCCTACTACAAGTTCCGAATCACCGGAGGTATTGATGACTTTCTGAAATTCCGCCATGGCTCCTTTGAGGTCATTCTTCTCCCTTAAGGCCCAGCCTAAATTATAATGGAAGTCATCCACGAGTTCGTTTGCCGGAAATATGTCTATGCCCTCTTCATATATAGTTATGGCTTTATCAAACTCTCCTTTTTTATAATAGAGTTCGCCCAGCCAGTAAAAAGCGTCGTCCGCCCATTGGCTATCTTTGAAATCTTCTATAATCTCGAGATACGTCTTTTCTGCTTCATCGATATTTCCCAGCCTTTCGTAAGACTGGGCCGCCCCGAACAGGCTTGCCGCAATCATATCGGGCTGGTAAACTTTCTTTTTGCTCTCATTAAAAACTTCGATGGCCTTTGCGAAGTCCTCCAATCCAAAATAGGCTCTCCCTTTTTTATACAAAGCCAGGCCGCTCCACTGGCTGTTTTCCGACATAGCAAGGGCTTCGTCAAAATTTCTTATGGCGTCCTTAAAATCCCCTATATGGAAGCTAGAATCAGCCAGCATGTAATAGACATCCGCCCTTTTGTCAGCCAGAGAGTGTTTCTTTAAGAAGGCGTGCAGCCTAAGCCGCGCCTCTGCGAAGTCGCCGCGCTTATACAATATCTCGCATATCTTATATTCCGCTTTCACGGCCAGACGGTCTAAGGGAAAGTTCGACACGACTGTTTCGAATCCTTTTAGGGCGAGACCGTAGTTCTCCATTTCGTAATAACACCACGCCAGCGAATAGTATGCGAAAACAAGATATGATGAGTCTTTAAATTCATCTATAATCTTCTGATAGTAATCTACGGCTTTCTCAAAATCTTTCGACTTGAAATAGACTTCGGCTGTCCAGTAAACTGCCTCATCCGCAAGATTGCTCGTCTGGGGATTATTTGCGATTAGCTGAAATTCATACAATGCTTTTTTGAATTCACCCTGGTTATAGAAACATTTGCCTAAAAGAACATGCACCTCGCCTTTGCGTATAGAATCCGGGTATTCCTCCAGGAAGGAATGCAGCCTTTTCTCAGCCAAGTCATAGAATCCGTCATTAAAAGCATTCTTCGCGAATAGGATATCGCTTTCTTCATTTTGAGCCATCACGAAGGTATTAGCTGCCAATATTGCAGCTATAACCATGGTTATCGGGAAAAGTATCTTGTTCATATAGTGTTAATATAGTATCACTTAGGGCAAGCAAGTTCAAGTATTTTTGTGTTGAGTATTATGTATACAGATTATTGTGTTTGAATAGGCTTCGTTACGCAAATAACGGCATGCGTGAAAACATTACGATTTATCAAGAATTTTTTTCAGGAACTGGCCTGTGTAGGAAGATCTGACTTTTGCGACCTCTTCCGGAGAACCCTTGGCCACGACCTTGCCGCCCAGATTCCCGCCTTCCGGTCCGAGATCGATAATGTAGTCGGCTTGTTTTACCACGTCCAGATTATGCTCTATAACCAAAACCGAATTTCCGCTGTCAACGATGCGCTGCAGGACATTTAGGAGTTTATCTATATCTGCGAAGTGCAGACCGGTGGTAGGTTCATCAAGAATATAGAATGTCCTGCCGGTAGACCTCTTTGAAAGCTCTGTCGAAAGCTTTACCCTTTGCGCCTCTCCGCCTGAGAGGGTCGTCGCCGATTGGCCTAATTTGACATAACCCAACCCCACGTCATAAAGGGTCTTTAGCTTGGGTCTTACGGAAGGTATGTTTTCAAAAAGCAGAAGCCCCTCTTCGACGCTCATCTCTAAGATATCAGATATGGATTTACCCTTATATCTTACGTCCAGGGTCTGCTCATTAAATCTTCTTCCTTTGCAGATTTCACATGGGACATATATGTCAGGCAAAAAATGCATCTCTATCTTTTTTATGCCATCGCCGGCGCACGCCTCGCACCTTCCGCCCTTTACGTTAAAACTGAACCTGCCCGGCTTATAACCCCGTATCCTCGATTCGGGCAGCCGCGAAAAAAGGAGCCTTATGGGACTAAAAATACCTGTATAGGTAGCGGGATTACTCCTGGGGGTCCTACCGATGGGAGACTGGTCTATCACTATAACTTTGTCTATGTGATCGGCGCCTATGATATTCTCGTGAAGCCCTGGCTTCACTTTAGCCCTATACAATCTTTTCACCAGGGCTCTATACAGGATCTCGTCGATAAGCGTGCTTTTCCCTGAGCCGGAAACGCCTGTGACGGCGGTGAAAATCCCAAGGGGTATCTCCACGTCTATGTCTTTCAGATTATGTTCCCGCGCGCCTATGATCTTAAGCATCTTTCGCCCTTTGTAACTGCGCCTTTTTTGCGGAATCTTTATTTTTAATTCGCCTTTTAAATACATACCCGTTAGCGACCTTTTTTCTTTTAAAATGTCGCTCAGAGAGCCGCATGCCACTATCTCTCCGCCATGCTCCCCGGCGCCGGGCCCAAGGTCAATAACAAAATCGGCTTTCCGTATCGTCGCTTCGTCGTGCTCGACAACAATCAGTGTATTACCTAAATCGCGAAGGGCTATAAGCGTATCCAGCAATTTTGAATTATCTCTATAATGCAGTCCTATGCTCGGCTCATCGAGTATATACAGGACCCCTACCAATCCGGCCCCGATTTGCGTGGCGAGCCTTATACGCTGGGCCTCACCCCCTGACAGGGTGCTGCTTATTCTGTCCAGAGTCAGATAGTCAAGCCCCACATTCTCCATAAACGTAAGCCGTGAAGTTATCTCTTTCAGGACCTGATGGGCTATCATTTTTTCGTTCGGGGTGAAGTTCAGGTTGGCAAAAAATTTTTTTGCTTCCTTCACGGATAACCCCGTCACTTCCATTATATTCTTCCCGCCGATCGCAACCGAAAGCGCCTCGGGTTTTAGCCTATTTCCGTTACATGCCGGACAGGGAAGAACCGACATGCATTTGTTAATCTCCGTCTTAATGTATTCAGATTCCGTCTCTCTGAATCTCCGCTCAAGATTGGGTATTACACCTTCAAAGTCGCCCCACCCCTGGCCTTCCCCTAAAAGAATTATTTTTTTGATTTCTTTCGAAAGTTTATTAAACGGCGTATGGACGTCGAAACCGCGACTGTTTGCAAGCGACCTTAAATGTCTCCTAAAATAGAGTATCAGCCCCTTGCCTCCCCTCCTCCACGGCTCTATCGCTTCTATCAGCGGCT
>MHFD01000071.1:18669-19165 GCA_001804045.1 Omnitrophica bacterium RBG_13_46_9 | reverse complement strand
TATCGGGGATAACAAGGTTCGGGTCTATTTCCATCTTGTTTCCCAGCCCGCCGCAAAGATAACATGCCCCATAGGGGCTATTAAACGAGAACATCCTCGGCGCGAGTTCCTCAAAACTTATTCCGCAATGTGCGCACGCGTTTTTTTCGCTAAAGAGGACGTCCCGCGTCTTATTGTCTGTGTCGACGAAATTGGCGATCATGACACCGCTACCCATCGCGAGCGCCGTCTCAACAGAATCGGTAAGCCGCTTCTTTACGCCATCCGAGATAATGAGCCTGTCGATCACGGCCTCGATATTGTGTTTCTTGTTTTTGTTCAATCTATTGTCTTCATCTTCCAAATTTATCAATTTACCGTCGACTCTCGCCCTCAGGAATCCGTCCTTTCTCAACTGGTCGAAGAGATCCCTGTATTCGCCTTTTCTCCCTTTTACTTTCGGAGCAAGAAGTATGATTTTTGAGTTTTGCGGCAGAGCCAGAATCTTTTCCGCTAT
>MHFD01000071.1:12680-18546 GCA_001804045.1 Omnitrophica bacterium RBG_13_46_9 | reverse complement strand
CTGTAATAACACACAGTGTGTTCCGCGGAATCTCTACATCGATATTTTTTAGGTTATGCTCTTTAGCGCCTTTTATAACTAAACTTTTTTTCTCCATAGCGCCACTATTCTATCATATGTTATTATTATAGGCAATATGTAACAATTCATTTTAAGGTTTAAATACCTTGGCATGGTGCCATGGTTTAGAATGCGCTCCCTCCGGACCCTGCAAGCCGCTTATCTACTCAGGATATGCGTGACTACGGTGATTCTTTGCTTATAAAAAGATGTGATCCAGATTACGGAGATTCAAGTTTCAATCGCCGGAACCCCCTTGTAATCAACTTAAATCCTGACGATATAGCCCAAACAGCCCGTTATTCTCTGCAATATTTCTTGACAGCATGGCCAATTGTGTTAAACTATTTTTACTATGGCAATTCTAGGCCCTTTAAATCAAGGATACCCTGATCGGATCAAGCGAGAGCTAAGTATCCTCTACGAAGTCTCTAATGCGATGAGGACCACGCTTAAGCTCGACCAGATCTTCTACATGATATTGACCGGCCTCACCTCCCATGAAGGTCTTGGCTTTAACAGGGCTATGTTGTTTTTGGTGAATGACAAAGAGAACGTCCTCGAAGGCAAAATGGGTATAGGCCCCCATTCCGGCGAAGAAGCGGACAAGATATGGAAGGGCATAGAGCAGGCCGATCTCTCCCTGGAAGATCTGCTAAATTCATACGATAAGTTCAAGAGGGACTCGGAATCCAAGCTTAATATCCTGGTAAAAGGCATAAAAATACCCATAACCGAGGACATGGGAATATTGGCCCTCACAATCCTGGAAGGCATGCCTTTTGAGGTAACGACTGAAGATGCCAAAAAAAAGGTCTCGCCCATCCTCAAAAATCTGCTGAGCACGGACTTTTTTGTCACCGTGCCGTTAAAGACCAAGGAAAAAACGCTTGGGGCCATCCTGGTCGATAACATATTTACGAAAAAACCTATAACAAAATCCGACATAAGGATCCTGACCATGTTTGCAAACCATGCCGGACTGGCAATAGAAAATTCCCGCCTTTACGAAGAGACGGAGTACCTGTCAAAGACCGACTGGCTTACAAAATTATGGAATTCTGGAGAACTTCACAAGACGTTGGCAAAAGAGGTAGAAAAGGGCAGGATCGGCGACAGGAACCTAAGCGTCCTTATGATAGACATAGACAATTTTAAGCCTTATAACGACTCAATGGGCCACCGCGAAGGTGATGAGGCCATTAAACGGATAGCCTCCATCCTGAGCCAGAAGTCAAGAAGAGAGGACTTTGTGGCAAGATATGGCGGAGAAGAATTCACGATCATCATGCCCAACACCTCAAAGCAAATAGCAACGATCATTTCCGAAAGGCTCAGAAAAGAAATCGCGGAATCATTTGCGTCTATGGAGCTGCCTCAAAACATTTACCATCTCACCATAAGTATAGGGATCTCGACATTCCCCTATGACGGTGCCGATAAGGATACCCTGATCCATAAAGCTGATATCGCCCTTTACGAGGCCAAAAGAACGGGCAAAAATAAGGTATGCGCTTATAATCCCCGTCTGGAAAAGGGTCTATTCGGGTTTGGGAAGAAGAAATAAGGCTGGCATTTACGCGCAGATTGGCATAAAAAGATGCGCTGTTAATGCCCAGTAATTAGGCACCGCTTTTTACGCTTGCCGGACACGTTAAACTCTTCCGCCAAATGCTATCGCTTGGGCCGATCCGCTTTAAGGCGGAAAATCCGAATATCGAAATCCGAAACAGTTTCGTACTTCGGATTTCGGATTTCGGATTTCGGATTTCGGATTTAATCGTATCTTAAATAGCTACAGAATTATTGAGCTGGTACATCCACCCCCATTATTACAAACTCTAGACCAGGGCTTCCTCTTTTTCGGCAGGTGCCTTATTTTCGTCTTCTGCGAATTTAACTGAAACTATCTTTGAAACACCTTTTTCCTGCATGGTGATGCCATACAGCACGTTTGCCATCTCCATAGTCTTTTTATTGTGGGTAATAACGATAAATTGAGATGTCTTTAAAAAATCCTGCAATATCCTCACGAATCGGCCTATGTTGGATTCGTCCAGCGCCGCATCGACTTCATCTAGAATGCAAAAAGGGCTAGGCTTAACCTTGAATATTGCAAAAAGTAACGCTATGGCGGTAAGCGCCTTCTCTCCACCTGAAAGCAGAAGAAGGTTCTGCAGCTTCTTCCCGGGAGGCCGCACCACGATCTCTATTCCGCTTTCTAAAACATCGGTATCGTCTAAAAGCAGGAGCTCGGCATGCCCGCCTCCGAAAAGCATTCTGAAATAATTCTTGAATTCGACCTGTATGCCCTGAAAGGTATCCATAAACAATTTCCTGGTCGTCCTGTTTATCTTGGCTATCGCGCTATGGAGCGACTCTCTCGCCCTTACAAGATCTTCCTGCTGTTGGGTCAAAAATAAATAGCGCTCTTCCAGCTCTTTATGCTCTTCGATGGCCACAAGATTGACCGGGCCCAGCTTTTCTATTTTAATCTTTAAAACCTCTACTTGGTTCCTGACATCTTCCCAGTTTATGCCTTCATCTATTTGTAAATCGAGGGTTTGGACATCGAGTCTATATGCCTGACGTATTTTTTCTTTTATATTGATCTCCTTGAGCTCGCCTTCCTTGTTTTTTATCTCGAGGTTGCGTATCTGGTCCCTGAACTTTTCGACCTCTGTCTCCTTATACCTAGAGAGCGCTTCTTTTTCGTGCAAATTATGTGAAAGGACATTTTTATTATCTGAAATCCTGTTCAGCCCTTCCCTGAGCTGTAGTTCTTTTTGCGTTTTGGAGTCTATCTCTTTTTCCAGGGTATCCGTTTCTCTCTCAAGCGCGTCTATCTTTTCCAAAGAACTTTGGGAACCGCTCTTCCTGGTCTCGTATTGTGCCTTCAGTTCCTCCAATACAACGTTTTCCCTGTTTAGATTTTTCCTCTCTGTCTCTTCGGTGTTTGAGAGAAAGCTGATTTCCGATCTCGTCTTGGGTATCTCGAACATCAGATCGTTCCGTGCCTTTGTCTTATCCTGGATCACCTGCTGAAGAGAAGTGACAAAATCCTGCACGGCGGCGTAATCCTGCTCATTCGCGTTAAGCTGGTCGTTCAGCTCGTTACCTTTAACAGAGATCTCATTGATCAGCTCCTCCACCTCGCTTATCTCAAGGTCAACGATCGATAATTCGTCGTCTATCTTTTTCAGATTTGCTTCTACGGACTCTTTCCTTGATAAGACGTTGGCTAATTCGATTTCCTCTTTTTTCAGCAGATTCTCGCCGGCTGTGATTTCTTGCTTCAGCTCATGGACGCCCCCTTCCCGCTCAAGCCTTTGATTCGCAAGCCCCTCTATCTCTTTCTTGATCACCTCCTGCGCGCTTATGACCTCTTCCAATCTCCTTGACCGACCAAAAATGGAGGTACAGGTCTCCTTTTTAACGGAACCGCCGAATATGTGGCCTTTTTCAATGAAGAAGCCGTTCTTTGTCACAAATTTGACGCCATCACCGTACTTATTCAATATGTCATAAGCCGCTTCCACGCTCTCAACTATGTAAATATCGCATAGAAGATAATCTGTTATGAACTGATAGAAAGGATCCGTCTTTATAAATGACGAAAGCGGGATTATCCCCTCTTTCTCCATAACGGCCTTGTGACTATGGCGTTTTCCCTCTTGTCTTATATCTTCACAAATAAGTAAATGGGCCGAGCACTTGTCTTTACCGAGAAAGGCGAGCGCCTGTTTAAGCGCGTTACGGTCTTCGACAATTATAGCCTGGGCCTTTTTCCCTAACGCAGTCTCTAATGCCGCTTCATACCCATTTTCCGGCTCTAACATGTCAGCGACAACCCCTATTGCGCCGCTTAAAGCCCCCGTCCTTACCCCTTCCATCAGAACCTTAACGCCCTTGTCAAAGCCCTCGAAGGTCTCTATCATTTCTTTCAGGATCTCTTCTTTTGATCTTAGAGAATTGAGTATGTTCTCATTCTCGGCTGTATGCCTTCTGATATCCTCAAGCGCGCACTCGCATGAATTAAGCCGGCCCCTGACACCATCGAGCAGGCGCGCGCGTTCTTCAACATTCTTTTTACAGTTCTCAAGTTCTCCGTTTGCCTTCTCCAAGAGAGACCCTACGCTCTTTTTCTCGTTTAAAACGTTTCCCCTTTCCGTCTCCAGTCTTAAAAGGCGTGATTTCCTGTTTTGCAGATCAGCGCCCAGTTTTATCAGTTCGTTCTTCGTTTTTGTCTGAACTGCCAGCAAGTCCACGATTCTATTCTTGGCGTCCTTGAGCTCTTTCTGGTGGACTGCAATCTCGTGCGAGAATCCACTTACAGACTCTTCCTGCCGGCTCAGCTCTTTCGCCTTCTCTTCTTTGGTATTCAGAATACTGTCAAAATGTTCTCTGGCCCTATTGATCTCCTCTCCCCGAAGCTGTATTTTCTCTTTAAGGCCGGTGAGTTCCCCTTCTAAATTGTCTTTGAGGTTCCGCAAATCATTGATCCGCTCTTTGTTAAGCTCGACTTTATGCCTGCTCTTATCGATAAAAAGGGTGGCATCCGACAGTTCCTGCTGGGCTACGGTCAGTTCTTTTATGATATCGTCCATATCCTGGCGATATTTGTTGATAAGCGCCAAAGTATCGCCTAGCTCAAGCTTTAAGTTCTTTTCCTTCTGAGATAAGTCTTCCAGATAAGCTTTATTCTTCCCGAGCTCCAGATTTATGCTTCTCAGTTCATAAACAGCGAGTTTCAGCTCCGCTTCCTTCAGTATTTCGAAGTTCTCTTTATAGCGCTCGGCCTTCTTTGCATGCCGCTCTATGGAATTGATCTGTCTTTTGACCTCGTTTATAATGTCATTGATCCTTACCAGATTGTCGGCAGTGTGTTCTAATTTCCTCAATCCCTCTTTCTTTTTGGCTTTATATTTTGTTATGCCGCTGGCTTCCTCAAATATGTAGCGGCGCTCCTCCGGTTTCGAGCTGAGAATCAGGTCTATCTTATTCTGTTCTATGATAGAATAAGAGCTTGCCCCTATTCCGGTCCCCATAAATAGACTATTTATATCTTTCAGCCGGACAGGGGTCTTATTCATTATATACTCGCTTTCTCCGGAACGAAAGAGGCGGCGGGTTACAGTGACCTCATTATAGTCTATGGGAAGCGCTTTATCCTCATTTGATAGAGTTAATGAAACCTCGGCCATATTTATAGGCTCTATCGCATTGGTCCCGTTGAATATGACATCTTCCATGCAGGAGCCCCTTAACGACCTCGGGGACTGTTCACCAATGGCCCATCTTATCGCATCGGATATATTGCTTTTCCCGCATCCGTTCGGCCCGACCACAGCCGTGACACCCGGCTCGAATTTAATCTTTGTCTTATACGGAAACGACTTAAAACCGACTATCTCCAATTCTTTAAAATACATCGTTATACCCTCTACTTTCCTTTAAGTAAGATCCTTCTTAGAATATCTATATCTTGCGGTGTGTATTCACGATATTTGTTAATGGGATTTCTGTGCGCCCTGGGGAAAATGCCTTTATCTTCGTAGTTTTTTATAGTGCCTTTATAGATGCCCAGTAGGCTTGCTACTTCTTGGATGTTATACCTTCTTCGCGTGTATCCGCTTTTCTGAACTACATTGCCCTCATCTTCCATAAACAACACCTTTGTGTATGTTTGTATAATCTTAATTACCTCACTGTAAGTATATACAATTTTGGTGTTGTTGTCAAGAGAAATAAAAAAAATCTTTGCGGACGATCTCTTTTACGCTTCATCACGACATCGGTCTTAAGG
>MHFD01000071.1:12492-12615 GCA_001804045.1 Omnitrophica bacterium RBG_13_46_9 | reverse complement strand
TGTCTATGGAAAATCGATCACAATCGATTCCGGAGTGAGTGCCTGGATATGTCTTCATTTACCCAGTATCTGCTTGAATTTCTTTGTCAAGGCAGGAACGACTTCAAATAGGTTGCCTATTAT
>MHFD01000071.1:9669-12485 GCA_001804045.1 Omnitrophica bacterium RBG_13_46_9 | reverse complement strand
GTGGCAACTTTAAATATGGGAGCGTCCGGGTCTTTATTTATAGCCACGATAATCTTTGACGATTGCATACCTATCAAGTGCTGAATCTGTCCGCTTATACCACAGGCTATGTAAATTTTTGGACAAACCGTTTTTCCGGTCTGCCCTACCTGATGAGAATACGGTATCCAATTGGCATCAACGGCGCCCCTGGAAGCGCCAACGGCGCCCCCCAAAACAAGCGCAAGCTCTCTTATTATGCCGAAATTCTCGGCTTCGCCCACGCCTCTTCCGCCGGAAACAATTATATCGGCTTCGGCAAGGTTAACAGTTTCCTCTATCTCTTCCACTATATCTATAAGCCTGGTCCTTGTTGATAAAATCTCATCGTCATACTCCTTCGTTATAAGAATACCTTTTCGGCCGGTGTCGACCTCCGCTTCCCGCATAACCTTGTGTCTTACCGTGGACATCTGGGGCCGATGGTTCGGGGTTATGATCGTCGCCATTATATTCCCGCCAAAAGCTGGCCTGGTCTGAAGGAGCAGTCTCTCCTCCTCATCAATGTCCAAACCCGTGCAGTCAGCTGTGAGGCCTGTATTTATCCTTACGGCAACTCTGGATATAAGGGACCTGCCTATTATCGTTGCACCGCACAAAAAAACTTCCGGCTTATATTCGTTTATGAGCTCAACAAGCACTTTTGTATACGGGTCGTCTTGATAATACTTTAGATGCGGCGAATCCGAAAGATAGACAATATCGGCCCCTCTGTGAAAAAGCCCGTTAACGCCCTTTTTCACATCTTCCCCCAAAAGAACTGCGCATAATCTGCACTTTAGTTTATAGGCAAGCTTTCTGCCTTCGCCAAGAAGCTCATAAGCAACCGATTGCACTACGCCTTTCTTCTGCTCGCAAAAAACCCAGACATCCCTATATGCCTCATGGGTGTATTTTCTTTCTATGGTCTTTAGTTCAATCGCATTGAACTTGCATGAGGTCGCGCACGCGCCGCAAAGATTGCATTTATCATAATCTATGATTACTTTTTCATCCTGCTGGCGAATGGCACCAAAGGGACATGCCTCGACACATAGGCCGCAGCCGATACATACCTCTTCAAGAATCTTTATCTGTTTCTCAGAGCTCATTCCTCAACTCACTCGCTAATTTATCCACTATCTCGTGCGTATCGCCTTTTAGGATTACGCCGCCTTTGCGCGGCGGAGGGGTAAAGATTTTTATAACGCGCGTCGGCGAACCATCCAGCCCTATCTTATCGAAGTCGCAATTCACATCTTCTGCGTTCCATTTCGTAACAGCAACTTTCTTAGCACGCATCATGCCTTTCAGCGAAGGCAATCGCGGTTCGTTAATCTCTTTCACAACTGTCAAAAGGCATGGCAATGGCGTTTCTATTATCTCAAATCCCTCTTCTGTCATCCGTTCAACACGCGCGCGTTTTTCCGTTATATCTTCTATTTTTTTCACGTATGTGACCTGCGGTATGTCCAAATGGGTGGCTATACCCGGGCCTACCTGGGCCGTATCGCCGTCTGATGCCTGCTTGCCGCAAATGACAATACTGAAATCCCCTATCTTTTTAATGGCCCGCGAAAGCACATAACTTGTCGCCCACGTATCACTTCCGGCAAACCGCCTGTCGGTCAAGAGTATCGCCTCGTCAGACCCCATTGAAACAGCTTCTCTTAGCGCCGTCTCAGCCTGTGGCGGACCCATGCTCACGGTAGTAATCTTGCCTCCGAATTTTTCCCTGAGCCTGATCCCCTCTTCTATAGCGTACATATCAAATGGGTTAATAATACACTCTACGCCTTCGCGTATAAGCGTATTTGTATCAGGGTTGATCCTGACCTGTGTGGTGTTTGGAACCTGCTTTATGCAGATGACTATATGCATTTTAGGGCCTTATTTCTTTTTCAGTTCCTTAATCAGGTTCGCCGCTATAACGCCTCGCTGGATCTGATTTGTTCCTTCGTAGATCTGCGTGATCTTAGCATCCCTCATAAGCTTCTCTACGGGATAATCTCTCATATAACCGTACCCGCCCAAAACCTGAATCGCGTCTGTAGTAACCTTCATAGCTACATCAGAGGCAAACGTCTTGGCAATGGCCGAGATCTTGGCTATATCCTTGCATCCGGCATCTATTATCTGTGCAGCTCTATAAACTAACGCCCTTGCCGCTTCAACCTGTATAGACATATCGGCGAGCATAAACTGAATGCCTTGAAAACTGGATATCGACTGGCCGAATTGTTTGCGCTGGTGGGCGTAATTAACCGCTTCATCGAGAGCCCTCTGGGCTATGCCGACCGCTTGAGCGGCAACGCCCGGACGGGAATAGTCGAATGTCTTCATCGCAACAATAAAGCCCATCCCTTCCCTGCCCAAAATATTCTCTTTTGGTACCCTGCAGTCAGTAAAGACCACCTCTCTGGTAGCCGAACCTCTGATCCCAAGCTTCTTCTCTTTCTTCCCAAAATCCATGCCCTTAGTCCCTTTTTCGACGATAAACGCTGTCGCGCCCCGGGCGCCCTTGGATTTGTCCGTAATTGTTATAACCGTATAGACGTCCGCTTCCCCTGCATTTGTAATCCACTGCTTAGTCCCGTTTATAACATAATGGTTACCGTCTTTTACCGCTTGGGTTTTTATTGAGCCTGCGTCCGAACCTGCTTCCGCTTCCGTAAGCGCGAATGCCGCAATGGTACCTTTGGCTATTTTTGCAAGATACCTCTTTTTCTGTTCCTCGTTGCCAAAAAGTATTAGGGGAAACGTGCCGAGTGCCGTAGCCGCAAAAGCCAAGGCTATGC
>MHFD01000071.1:0-9510 GCA_001804045.1 Omnitrophica bacterium RBG_13_46_9 | reverse complement strand
GTTCCGCTCTATCGGTGGAGCGGAACCCTGAACCGAAAGCCATTCATCCGCGCCCTTACAGGCACGGCTTTCTGGTTCATGGGTAAAGGCAGGCTGTTTAAGACTGCTTTTCTCTTTAAGGAAATCCATACAGCCTTTCGCGATATAGGGTAATTTACGTAATCTTACGTATTAGCCACCTTTCCGAATGGGCATAACATTTTTCTTTACTTGGAGCAAGAGGCCGCATATATATATGTGATTTTTCATTGTAATTACCATATTTGGTGATAGAATATATGTTTATAGGTTCCCTTGTCCAGTTCTGATCAACGGTAAAGTTTTTCGATACCCTAAATGCAATTTTAAGGAGGTGGATATATGGTTACAGTATCGACATGGTTTTTGTATCTTATAGGCATATTCTGGGTAATTACAGGCGCACTTCTGGCGTTCACGCCGGAGGTAGCAAAAAACAAATTCCTTAAGAAATTGAAAAATGCCCCTCTGAAAAAACTTGGCGTGGTCCCTATTATCGCCGGCATATTATTGCTTATATCGGCATCTTATAATAGGTATAGACTACTTATAATCCTGTTCGGCCTACTTGCCATTTTAAAAGGAGCTCTATGCATAGCGGCAACGGACAAGATGGAAAAAATGAGAGATTGGTGGTTTAAAGCAAGTAACGGCATCTACAGAATTTGGGGAACCGTAATGATAATCATCGGTTCGATCGTGCTGATCGGGATTTAGCCTAAAGGGGACAGGTTTTTACGGCGTCATCCCTGTTGGCGGAACCTGTCCCAACGCATATTATAATCCCGCACATATGCTTACAAAAAATGATCCAGCGGTCATCCTGACTTACCTAGAAGACTCTTCTAATCTAAAAGGCGGCCACGCAGACAAGGTATTAATCCCGCAAAATATCGAGGAAGTATCCTCTGTTTTAAAAGAGGCAAATTCCAAGAAAATATCCGTCACAATCTCCGGAGCGGGAACGGGCCAGGCGGGAGGAAGAATCCCGTTCGGTGGCCTGGTCCTATCCACAGAAAAGCTGTCTCTTATTAAACAGACGAGAAAACTGGATAAAGGCGGCTGCGTCACCGCCGAAGCAGGTGTCCCGATTAAAGACCTGAAAGAAGAGTGCGACAGGAATAAATTGTTTTATACATACGACCCTACTGAGCAGACGGCTTTCGTCGGAGGTACTGTCGCCACAAATGCCTCCGGTGCGCGCTCGTTTCGATATGGCCCTACCCGGCGGTACGTTAAAGGCATGAAGCTCGTCCTGGCTGACGGGTCCATCCTTTCATTGAATAGAGGGGAAATTAAAGCGAAAGGACGCGTTATAGAATTCAGAGCGGAAAAAAGATCATACCGTTTCGATCTTCCGAAATACAAAATGCCCCTTACGAAAAACTCTGCGGGATATTTCGCGGAGGATGACATGGACCTTGTGGATCTTTTTGTGGGCCAGGAAGGGACGCTGGGCGTCATAGCGGAAGCGGAGTTTAGACTTCCTGAAAAGCCGAAAGGGCTTTTTAGCTGTTTTGCGTTTTTTGCCGACGAAGTCTCGTCATGGGACTTCGCGCAGCATGCCCGCAAAGCAGGGCCTTTATCAATCGAGTATTTCGACAATAACTGCCTGGGGCTATTGCGGGAGAAGTACCCTAACGTGCCGGTTGGGGCAAGGGCGGCGATATTTTTCGAAGATGAGATTGTTGAAAGCGAGAATACCGTAATAGGCAAATGGGGGGCTCTGTTATCCAAAAAAGGCGTTCTTCTGGATAATACGTGGGTCGCCATGAATGAGAAGGCGCGAGGGGATTTTTTGGAAAAGAGGCGATACATTCCGGAACGTATGAGTGAAATGGCCAAGCGTTCCGGTCTCCCAAAGGTAAGCACAGACCTTGCGGTTCCTGACAATAAAGCATCGGAAATGATGCTTTTTTATAAAGATAATCTGAAAAATAGCGCATTACAGCATTTTGTATTCGGTCATATCGGGGATTCGCACCTGCATGTAAACATGTTACCGGCCGATCCCGGGGCCTACGAAAAATCCAGAAAGCTGCAGCTGGAATTTGTAAAAAAATCCATCGCTTTAGGAGGAACCGTCTCGGCGGAACACGGAATCGGAAAGACGAAGACAGGTTTTTTAAAACTTCTATACGGCGAAAACGGCGTCAAAGACATGTTTACGGTCAAGAAGGCGCTCGATCCTAATTTGATTCTTGGCAGGGGCAACATCTTCGCTGTCTGAATTTTAAGAGCGTGTGCCAATAAGAGCGCTGTCGATAACTTGCTAGGCGCGCGTATTTAAAGCATATGGGCAGTATTACCGTGGTTTTTAACAATATACGGGGGGACAAAAGACTCAAGACAGGCTGGGGTTCTTCGATCCTTGTGGAACAAGGCAAAGAATCGATTCTTTTTGATACCGGCCCTGACGCAGAAGATCTTTTTTTCAACCTGGATACATTAGGCATTGACATAAGAAAGATACGCAAAATAGCTCTCTCCCATCCACACCAGGACCACTTTGGAGGTCTAAAAAATATACTTTTAAAAAACCCTGAAAACCTGGAAGTTTATGCAACTGTCCGGACGAGCCGCCGGATTCCGAAAAGTCTACGGGTTTTGGCGAAAAATATCTACGCGGTAGAGGAAAAAAAAGAGATGGCGAGCCATATTTATTTATCTGCGGTGGAAGGCCCTTTTTCGGAAGAGGGCGTTTTGGTTATAGATTCCCCGCGCGGGCTAATCGTGGTGACGGGGTGCGCCCATCCGGGGATCTACAGGATCTGCGGAAAGATAAAAGCTGATTTTGGCCGGCGTATTTACGCGGTTATGGGCGGTTTCCACCTTGAACATCATCTTATTTTTTTTGTTAAGAGCCTGGGGACGCGGTTAAAAGATCTGGGCATCGAAATCATAGCGCCCAACCACTGCACGGGACAAAAACAGACAGAGGCACTGCAACAGGCCTTCAAAGACGGTTTTTTAAGTTTCGCCGTAGGCAAGACATTTCTTTTCTAGAGAAGCCAAAGAGATGCCCTATGGTATGTGTTTTACCGCGTATTCCGCTTTTTCCAGCGAAGCCGTAACTTCTCCTATCCACGGTATTTCCAATACATTTATCACCGCATACAAAGCAATCCGCCTTTCGTCCGCGGAGAAATACCCCCAGGCGTTGGCCCTTCTTTGCCGCTTCTCGTCCAGCTTGACATACGGCTTGATCAGGAAAGCATCGAACGATCCTATTTCGGGAAGGGTAACGGTGGCTATTTTGTCGACATTGCAGAATATCTCATAATTTTTCTCGTTCAGGTTGACGGTTATTTTTACCTTATCCCCCACGTTTATCGGCATGACGCGGAAGAAATAAGCGGCGCTTACAGGGTCTCGGACATTCTCCTCTATGGGGCACGTTTTCTCGCTCCCATCCCTCAAATTCCTGTATATTGCGATTCGTTTTTGAAAATCATAATCCACTACAAGGTCTTTTTTATAACTGCCCTCTCGTATTGTGGCCTCATAGTGCCGGCTTATAAGCTTATCTTTATCTATGTAAGATGTAAATATATCTTCGATCCGGAAGAGTTTCGACAGAAAGTCATTCGATTTGGCGATGACCACTATTTTATAAGCCTCATACCCCCTATAGTTCACCATCCCATCGACCGTCGCGGTGGCCCGGCCTACCGGGATACCTTTCCACGCCACAATATATGTAAGTCTTTCTCCTACGGTAAAGAAAGGTTTTGGTTCGACAATCTCTTTAGAGACAACCTCACTGGCCATAGGGCGTCTTATCTTGGCGGTTCTTGCGCATCCAGCCGTAAAAATCAGCAGCACTAATATAAGTAAAAGGCGTCCTTTTTTCATTTGCATCATATATTACCCGATAAAGGCAAGATTGTAAATATTTTAATTGCCGACCCGTATATTTTCCGGAAAGCGGCTTTACGATTCCGATTATGATTTCCCGGATAAAGGACGTTACTCAATGGAAAGATTGCATAAGGTTACCGGATGTTTCTTGGCGTTACTTGAAGGTTGCATAGATCGAAAATTAATGGCGCAGGCATATAATAAAAAACCCGCTTTTTGCACAAAATTTCACAGGCAAAAAAGCGGGGCAAATTTCCGGAGATATCTTACCCTATTTAACTATTCTGTAATAAATATCCGCTTATTTATTCTCGGTGTTCTCTACGGTTTTTTTATTCTCTTCGATGAGCCAGGCTTTTTTAAATTCCGGGGCATCGCTTGTCTTTAAGGGCGGCTGACATGCGCTGATATCCGCAACGCCAAACGGCCTTATGTGAGTGCCGGAAATATGAGTGGCTGATACCATACCTATGATGGACACAAATAGCACCAGAAACGATAAGGCGCCGCGTCTAATCAATCTGTATGGCTTAAGCGGTGCGGCATGGCATCTCATTTTTATACCGCAATCAAGATTTCCCCTCAAAAACTCACCTGCTGTGTCTATGGCGTCATTTTTATCCTTTGCGTCCGCGAGTATTTCTATTATTGTTCTGTATACCATCTTGCTTTCTCCTTTCTTAATTATTGCTTTTTATTGGACTAATTGTAACAGATTTGTAACAAATTGTCAAGAAACTTAATTCTAGCTTTTTTATTAACTAACATATGCAACGAAAAATCACTGGTGTAACTATCGATATTATTAGGTAAATAAATAATAGGCGTACTCTGGTGGCAAGTCCGGTGATTATGGTAAGCGGAATTTGAATTTTTCTATTTAGAAAGGATTTTTACCATACAGGAGTGAAGCTTTGAGTTTGTTGCCAGGGTTTCTTTGTCGAATATTTTATATTCCGAACCGTCAAATTTTGTAACTTTTCCGCCTGCTTCCTCTACGATTAAAGAAGCAGCGGCTGTATCCCATGGATGGAGATATAATTCCCAGAAGCCATCGAAACGGCCGCAACCGACATAACACATGTCAAGCGCCGCCGACCCCGCCCTTCTCACCGCTTGCGAAGCCTTCAGGAAATTAATAAAATTGTTTACGTTATTATTCTTTGCTTTTTTTACATTATACGCAAAGCCCGTGGCGACCATTGCCTTTTTAATATCGCTTAGTTTCGATACACATATCCTTTGCCGGTTTAGAAAGGCTCCTTTTCCGCGTTCAGCATGAAAAAGCTCATCTCTCATGGGGTCATACACAGCGCCGACCACAATACTCCCTTGCCGCATAAGAGAGACTGAGACGCAAAAAAAAGGAAAGCTGTGTATAAAATTTGTCGTGCCGTCCAGGGGATCTATGATCCACGTAAAATCCAGGTCGTTTTTCGCATAAATATCTTCTTCCGCAATAAAACTATGCTTAGGATAGACTTTCTTTATCTCACTTACTATAATATCCTCTGCCTTTTTATCTATCTCCGTAACAATGTTAATCTCACCTTTATACCGGATGTCCCGAGCTTTGCCCAGATTCCTCTTGATGTAGCCACCGGCTTTTAAAGCCGCTTCTATCGCGACCTTCCTGAAATTGTATCTATCCATGGGAATGCTTATGCTAAAAAACGGTGCCTCCACTTCACCTTGCGCCTTATGGCGCGGGTCAAGTCAAGGCACCCTCCGCCTTTTTTTCTCAATACAATAAAAGATGTCAAAAAAATCTGCGGGGACTATCTATTCCACCTTAATCGCTTCAACCGGGCACTGGGATGCCACATCGTTTATATCCTGTCCCTCGCAAGAATCGGCCTTTACCTTTGCGATGTTGTCATCGCCTATCTCAAAAGCCTCAGGGCATATCGAAGCGCACAGACCGCAACCCGTACAAAGATCTTTGTCAACCGTAACGTTGGGCATTATTCCACCTCCTTCAATATTTGACGCGGTAGATATGATATCACAGAAAATAATTGCTGACAAGTGCAGAAAAGACGGTCTTCTTATTTCGGAAGAAGAACCCCGTACATAGGTCCTGGGCTTTTACGGTGCATGCCGTCTTAGCTAAACTGCGCAAGTCTCTTAAAGGCATCTTTCTTTTCGGTTCTTCCTATCTTTGCCTCACGCAATGCCCTCCCCAGAACTTCTATTGACTTATCATAATGGCTCCGGTCTATAGGGTAAGGGTGTCCGTCTTTGCCGCCATGGGCAAAGCTGTATTTAGCCGGGTCTTTGCGTGAAACCCTGGAACCGTAAATAAGTTCAGCCAGAAGAGCCAGTGCCCGGATTGTTTTCGGCCCAACGCCTCTTATGCCTAACAGGCGCTCGAAATCCTGGGGTTGATTCGTATATGTGCTCAATAAAACTTTTTGCAGGCTTGTTTTTTTGAGATTGCTGAAAAAAAGCCTGTGCTCCTCGGGCAGCTTGAGCCGGGATAGCTTTTCGACTTCACCTATGATCTTTTCGGGCCTTTCTTTCGCCAAGAACGCACTCGCATCACGGGCATCTCCGCTTTCCCCAGCTACCATATTGAATGCATTGCCCTTATGGTCACAACATATGGCCTTTTCCGGCTCATTGACGAAGTCCTTCAAATCCTTGCTTAACCAGTGATAACGCCTGGCCCATCTGGTCTGGGTATTCATGCCCTGCTGAACGACTGCCCATAATCCTGACTTTGAAAAGAAAAAAGAGTGGTGGTAAAGTTGATACCCGTCCTGAAGAGCGGTATTATCTACCTTGGCAGCCATGCGGCTTGCGTAAACATATTTCTTCGAATCTAAGGCAGGGGCGTTTTTGGATATTAAAAATTCGATTTCATCCGGAGTTTTCCTTGATGCAGCCCCTTTCCCGCCCGCGGCATAAATAAGGATCTCTCTCTGTGTCTCTTTCAGGGCTTCTTTGACGGCGCCGCACACAGTAGTGGTAAGTCCTGATGAATGCCAATCGAACCCCAAAACACAGCCTAATGCCTGAAACCAATACGGGTCGGAAAGTCTTTCCAAAAACTCATCGGGTCCGAAATCCATTACGATAACGCTTATTATTTCCCTCGAAAGCCTGACCATCCTTTCAAAAAGCCATCGAGGAGCGCTGCCGTAGTGAAGCGGAAGCAGACACGTACCTTTTTTTGCCATATTCTAAGGAGATAGCGACAGGTAAAACTTCTCCGGGCTTTCGAGCCCAGGTATTTTGACTTTGCAGGATTCCACCTGTGTAGCGGGTCCATGAACCAGTCCCTATCCTAATAGCGGAACTGCTTCATGGGTAAAAACAGAAAGGGTCTTTAGCGGTCCTCTAATTCCTCTGGCACCTGGAGACCTATTTTTTTGGCGATTTCGTAAAATTCCTCTTTGTTCAAGGAGTCCAATGTCTTGCGTTTTTTTTCTAGCTGTTTATTAAATTTTATCGCCTTTTCCTGCATAAGTTCATGGGTCTCCTTTGAACCGCCGTAAAGGCGGAAATTCTTGCCTTTTGTTATGCGGACATGACCGTCTTTGCAGTCAAAGCCTAATCCCAATAACATCTTTCTATACATTCTATTTTTCATGATGCTAAATTATACCTTACGTCTTTTTGAATATCAAGGATTTTTCTTATGTTGATAGATGGGCGGGATGCCCCCCCCTGGAGTCGAAAAACTCCCATGTTGTGGTTCGACTACGCTCACCATCCCTCGGACCGTCCTTCGAACCATCCCGAGCGAAGTCGAGGGACGGCTGCGGCAATTGAGTGACAGGAATATTCTACACACAAATTGCCAGCCGCCACAAGAGTTAGGCGGAAATGGGCGCCCGCGCCGCCTGTCAATCGAATTTACACAAAATATTATACGTTGCCTCTGCCATTAATAGCTTTTTAAAAAGATCACCAAGCGACTCACGCGATCTTATACACTTTATCCCCGTGCCTCACCTTGGACCTTACTTTAACGCCGACCTCCTGCCCTTTCAGCGCTTTTTCTATCGCTATGTGATTTACCTGCAGGCTTTTCACTCTCTGCTCAAAATCTGTTGTGTGCCCCTTAAGGTAGATCGTGTCCCCTTGGGACAGGCCGTCTTTTCTCAGTTTTATAACAGCGGCCTTTACATGTGGAAAAAAGTGAGTTACTTCGCCAATGGATTCACCCAACTCATCTATGCTTCTTTTTTTTCTGAACAGATCCAAAAGCATAATCCACCTCCTATTTTCGTCTCAGTCCGCAAAATCGATATCAGGTCTTTATTTATCTTTATATTATACCACATCTTTCCCGTGTTTGAACGTTTTTAAAGGGCAGTCTCCGCAAAATGGATTGGTTTTTTTACAGTGGTTTTTCCCCACCGCCACAATAAGGGCGTGATATTCATTGAATAATTTTACTTTTTTTGGAAGGTTCGACATAAAAAAATCCTGTGTCTCGTCATATCCGGCGTTACCGGATATCAATTTATGCCGCAGGAATACTCTTTTCGTATAGGCATCCACGACAAAAACGGGCCTGTTTAAAGCATAGAGAAGCATGCTGTCTGCCGTTTCGGGACCCACCCCTTTTATGTTCAAAAATTCTTTCCGCAAACGCTCTGTGTCATAGACGCGCAGCCTGTTTATGTCACCGTTGCAGAACCGTGACAAAAACTTTACAAACGTCTTAAGCTTTTTCGCCTTTTCATTGTAGAAACCCGACGGCCTTATGTACGCTTTTAGATTCCGAGACGGGACGCGCAGCATCTTGCGCACAGAAAGGAGTTTATCTCTTTTTAGATTGACTATAGCCTTTTCGACATTCGGCCAGGCTGTGTTCTGAGTAAGTATGGCGCCGATCATAACCTCAAACGCTCCCCGGGCGGGCCACCAGCCCTGCGGGCCGAAACGGGTATATAGCTTTTTATAGATACTTAGCAGGATCCTGCGTTTTTTATTCTTCATAGGGACGCTTTATAAGTCTTTTGACGTCTCTTACGCCTATTTTTCTGCTATCGCAGACTGCTGAAACATCACGGAACTCCGATCATGCCGGCCTGTTTTTTCAGTTCGAGGGTGTTTTTTACTGCGTGCCCGTATGCGTCATTATTGAAGTAAATATAGACATTCATTCCTTTCCCCGAATACCCGCTTATCATACGGGCGTCTTCCCCAATCTGCTTGTCGGAATAGCACCCGCCGTAAGGCTCGGCGGCGAGACCATGTCGTCGGAAGTAGATGAAGTCAGCCGTCACGCGGATATCTTTGTTAAACACAGGCCAATCCGCTCCGCACAATGCCGCGCCTTCGGATATTAGCATGCTTACAATGCTATCGGCAAGCCACGTTTCGTCCCTGAACTCAAAAACGTGCTTAACCCCTTTATATTTTTTCAAGGCTTTAAAAAAATTATTAAGCCGTTTAGGGTCGGCCTTAAATGCCGGAGGAAGTTGCCATAACACCGGGCCGAGTTTTTCCCCAAGCCGCATGAGGCGGGAAAAAAACAATTCGAGCGGCTGACCGCAATCTTTAAGTCTTTTAACATGGGTTATGAACCTGCTTCCTTTCACCGAAAATATAAAATTTTCGGGTGTTTTTTCATGCCAGCCTAAAAAAGCGCTCTCCTTCGGGAGCCGATAGAAG
>MHFD01000070.1:94878-99865 GCA_001804045.1 Omnitrophica bacterium RBG_13_46_9 | reverse complement strand
GATAGGCATTGCGCACGATTCCGACGCTGATAGGCTAAATACCTTGAGAAGCAGGGTCGAAGCTAAAAATGATGATGGTATGAAGCTACTGGCAACCGTATTGCACGAATTTCGGGAGAAGTACAGGCAGAGGTATGCGGATCTCGGGACATTTATAAATGCCTTAAAGGCCGTGCCGCTAAAACCCACCAGAGACGAGCTGGAGAGAAAATGGCCTCTGAAATATAACCTTGTCATCGAAGCTGATGGTAAGAGAGAGAGTATAGTGCGTTTTAGCGCAAGGACAGCTATCAGCGGATTTTACTCTGCCTCTACGGAAATCGATGTCCAGCGCATCGGAGGGAAGCCGTTGGCCCTGTCGAGATGCGTAAATGACGCGATTTCAGGCGACAGATTATTCCTGATCCTGTCAAGAGGTGAATTAGAGAGCTATGGCCAGGGGCGGGTGGTCGTAAGCGAAGTAAAAGCCAATACCGATATGATCCTTCGGTATCTTTCGAGCATTGTCAGAGCCGCCGCGGAAAAAAGAGGCATACAAGGGGAAATCAAGATTACAAGCGAACAGACCGGCGATGAGAGGAAACCTAAAGGCGTTGTCTATACAATTTCATTAGGCGATATTTCGGTTCAATACAAGGAGACTAAAGCCGGAGCAGCTTCTATTAAGGAGGCGATGAGAGAGGATAACGCCCTGTTTGGCGCCGAAGTTTTGGGAGATTACTTTGCGAGTGAGGCAAGGAACTGGCGATTTGAAGACGGCTTCTTTGCTGCCGCGAACCTTTTGAGGGTCATGGCTATCGCGAGGAACAGAAGCGATAAAGAGGCGATAAAAGGTATATGCGCGAAGAAAGGAGATCCTCTGCATACGTTGGCCGACCTGGACGAAGATATACCGAGGATTCCGCAGACTCCCGAACTGTGTATAGGGACCGATAGAGGAAAACCCGAAGAAAGGGAAGCATGGTATATAAATCCGTTAGTGGGTTGTTTCAGAGACAAATTGGGTTATGAAGTAATTAATACAGACGGCGCCAAGATATTGTTTAGGGATATTTCCGGCAGACTGACAGGGGAAGCCGGCAAAGCGATAGGATCAGCGCTTGTCAGGAAATCTATAGACGAACCTATGCTTAAGGTCTATGTGTGGGGTATTAGCGAAGAAATCAAAAATGATATTTCCTACAGCCTGTTTAAGGTAATAGCCAACACGGCTAAAGCAAGCGGACATACAGTCGATTTTGAGGACGATGCTTACGTAAGAGAGAATATCGCGCCTCATATCGCGACAGCGCAAGCGTTTGAGGCAACCATAGAAAGAACAAAAAATATGCATACCGGCTCTGGCCCTGTTTCTGAATCGGAAAGTACAGAGCGATCATCAGAAGGGACAGGTCAGGGCAGCGCTATCGATAAAGCTATCGCTTCCGGCCGTGCGGCACGTTTAGTGGCATATATGGTTTCAGAGCCATGGGGTAAATTAGTGGCACACTTAAGGAAAATAGGAGAGCATTGGCTTAGTTCCGTAGACAAGGAGAAGGGATCCAGAATCATCGAGCCAACCGGTTCTTCGGAAGCCCTTCTTTGCGATGTGATAGAAAGGAATTCGCTGGGGATGCTTGGACAGGCCGTGATCGATGCCTATGGCACCAAACCTATTTCGTTAAAATATTTAACACCCGGAATCGTGCCAAGGGTCTCGGATGTTCCAAGACAAGTCTGCGATACAAATGATAAACTTTGGATAGTCACGAAGACCAGCGGCGAAAACTCTCGGATAATACTGGGATTTAACCACAATATGATAGAAAAATACGGGACGAGAGAAAAATTACTGGAAGCCTATGAAGCTGCGCTTGCAAAATACAACGAAAAACTCAACTTTATCAATGATACGTTTGAAAAATTTGGTGCGGCAAAGACAGCAAGAGATGATAGCGGCAACTTCTTAGAATTTGTACGAATTTACGGCAAAAACGATTCCTATACTGCAATAATGGCTGTCATAAGAAATGACATAGACGAACTGCTTGCTTGTGAAGAGGAGCTAAACTCATTCTATAATTTTGTTTCTGTAAAACCCGGAGACGTTATTACAATTCCCGCCGGTACGGTGTATGCGCTGCTCCATGGTGTCGAGGTAATCGAACCACAGATAGAGGGACGGATGCTTCCGATAGAGGATGGCGCGCGCACACCTGTAAAATACAAAATAGTGACAGAAAACGGAAAAGTCAAGACTATAAAAGTGATATCCGCGGATAGGACAGAAGAGGTCTCCGCAGATACCGTATTCGGAGCGATAAGGACAGAAAAGCTTGATATACCAGAGACTGAAAAGCTTACGACAGTCGGCGCCTATGAGGGTAAAGAGGTTCTCGGTCAGGAACTTGGAGTATTTCCGGGTCTTGCGGTCCACAGGATCAATCTAAGCGCCAAGGGCGCCTCGTATAAAGATACTACGGAGAATGGCTATCATATTCTTATAGCGGCAAAAGGTAGAGCGAATGTCATAACAAGGGCAGGCGTTATTACGCTTGAAGAAATGAATAAAAATGAGTCGCTTGTACCTGTTGTTATCCCTGCCTCGGCAGGCAGTTATGAGGTAGTTTCGCAATCGGAGGATACCCAGATTATAAAGTTTTTCCCCAAAATGGAGGAGACCTTAAAAGGAACCGTCCCCGAACCGACACGACCCGATAGAATGGTAGAATTCAAAGATAATAGAAAAGTAGTATTGACAAATGAGGGGACCACTTTCGATGAGGTAAGCCTGGTCGAAGAAAAACCTTTTGAATTAAACATGCTTGAAGGAAGAAAACATGGCACTTTTATATTGAAGACCGGAAGTAAGGCAGAAATTGTGGATGAAAGAGGTAAGGTGGTTTCGCAGTTACAGAAAGGTATCCCCGTCACTATCCCGGTTGAAAAAGGATTATCTATTACGGCGGAAGGCGGCGCGGTGGTAAAAATCATGTATCCCGAAAGAAGAGATGAAAAAGCCGTATTCAGGGCCATTGAGGCATTGAGAAGGAACCTGGAGACAGTTCGGGGAAGATTGACGGAAGGCGCTCTCCCAGAAAAACCGAAAGGCATCCAGATCTTGCAACTAAGCGGTTTGGCCAGCAAGCTTTACTGTTCCGGGACCAAAGATACACAAGGCCATATAAGAAATGAGGAAGAATTCTTGAGCAAGAACCTAGGTATAAAAGTAGCGATCACCAGAAGAGATACGTGGAAAGACCTTCTGGCAGCCGTAAACACAGAAGAATATGTGCCGGTTGCAATGCCGACAGATAAAGAGATGCGTGATTTATTGGCACTGCCTGAAAATGCAGATATATTGCGTCAACTGTCAGAACTACATGTGCTTCCGCCGATAGACTCTTCGGTTGTAGAATCTCTCAACCCGGGTGAGGGGTGGATGTATGCAAGGGAACTTGAGGGATTGGCTATTTTGCTGGCGACTATCAGACCGGAGGATATCGCAGAACGGACTCAGATCGCCCGGGATATAATTTGGATTGTCAACTCGATGGCCCGCGAAGGCAAAGAAATCAAGGATATTTCACAGTTAAGACTCTTGCTACCGGATGGACAGAAAGACACAGGTAGCATAAAAGATAGATTTAACGCCCTGATAGACGCTATATTAATCACACTGCCTGCTCAGCCATTTAATCCGGGAAGCGAGATCCATCGGCGCAGACAGGTCTTATGGAGCGTGTAATTTGCGCTTTGAGCTTTAGGCCTTAGGCTTATGGCCAGGGATATGCGAGTGTCAAGCGCCCGCTGTTAAGATCCCGAAGCGCAGAGCTTGGGCAAGGCCGGGCTGAACTCACTAATTCCGTCCGGCGTTTTTTTAACTATGCGATGTGTAATTTAAATGTGTATTTAACATGGAATAAAACCGATGAAAATGACACGACTTATCGCACTATCAATTATTATCTGCTATTTTGTGTTCTGCGGGCCAGAGGTTTCGTGCGAAACAGCCGCCCTTGCCCCGCCGTCGATGCTTCAGGAGTCTTCCCCTACGCCTGATACCGACGAGTTTAGAAGATCCGCTCTGTCGGATATGAAATTCCTGACAGCGGTCTTCTCGATCGCCTCCCACTTTCTTGTAGATGGGAAGCGGGAACCGACGCTCGCAATGCGGATGAGAGACCTCTTCAGAAGCAGTCCCGGCGTTCTTGAAGGAATAGACCTGGCCGCCGCACACCGGAGAGACAACGTGGTTATTATTCCTTTCGAAAGAGACGGGACAGACTATGAAGCATTCGTCTGCACTAAAGAACGGTTCGGGTCCCTCGGCACAAAAAGCGAGGTCTGGGGTATTTCAAAGACATTCGGGATACAGATACAGGAAAGAGAAAGGGGCAGGAGACAGAGCATAGGTCGCGTCTTTGAAAACCTTCCACGGCGAGAGAGAGAATGCATAGAGCGTATCTTTGGCGCGCTAGGTCTGCCCGATTGGCAGGAACAGGCAGTCTCTTTTTTTAAAAACGGATCAGACGACCGCACCATACGGAGGGCGCTTCTGTCCGTTGTTAATTATTCACGATGGTCGACTGAATTTTTCAGAGTAGGCAAGGCGGAATTGGAGACGTATCTGGATGAGCTGATACCCCAAAAGGTAGGTCAAAACGATTTTTCGATACGAGCAAAAAGTATCGGCATTTCAAGCGGCGAAGAACCGTATGGCGTAGCAATATCAATTTTCAATAGACTGCGGGACTACTATGATGCGCACAGCGGACGTATTGGCGAGTCGTTTGACGAATGGCTCTCCAGATGGGATGTTACGATAGAAGCATATGACAGGGAACTTATCAATCTTCTTCTGGTTCGGAGTGGCCGCCATGATCTGTATTATGACAATCCGATGACCAGTACCGAGGACGTGGGTAAGTATAAGTCAATACCGGAACTCAATGATACGCGGATATGGGAAGATACGGGAGAACGCCACGGATTCACGTTTCTGTTT
>MHFD01000070.1:88459-94853 GCA_001804045.1 Omnitrophica bacterium RBG_13_46_9 | reverse complement strand
TCGCGCTCGGGGGATTCCCCATCAGCATTCCCTATCGCCTGCGAAGCCCGATGCGGGATTGGATAAGGCCCGTCTACGTAGACATAAGGAAGCCGGGCGATATGCGTGTCATAGAAGCGACAGAGGCGGATATTATCTATTGCTGTTATCTGCAGGGCGGGAGGCGCCGGGATATCAGGTCTTTTATCAGAAATTCCCTCGTGTCCTGCCTTACTTCAAAGAACAAAAGTTTCATTGCCATCGGAAATGATTTGGAGACGGTGAATCCGGAAGAACATTCAGATCTATTAATTGAGCGGGCGATAGTCGATGAAATATCCGAAGAAATGGAAAGAATACATGCCATCAATATGCGTCTTCTCCCGGCAGTCCCCGAAGGAAAAATATTGTGGCACGTAATTCCCAAAGAGCTTATCCCCATTTCCATACGGGGTCAATTCGAATCGATGGTCAGCAGTCTGAATAGAACCTACCCCGACATGCGGGAGAAAATAAAGATCGTGGACCGAGGTAGCCTGCACGCGACCGTAGGGACCCTGACAAGCGAAGGGGCCGTCAACATCGTAGATGTCGCTTGCGTGAATAAAAAGGATCTCGAAGACTTACCTGAAGGCGTGAAAGCGCTTGTTTTTAATGGAGGGTTGGGAGGCGCGTATGGATTCAGACAGGTAGAAGGCATTATCGCCGCCCTGAGAGCGCTACATCAGGACAATGCAGGATCTCTTATCGAATTGTACGAGATACTCACCGGTAAGCCCTTCACGGGGTCCATAAAAGAATTATCAGAAAATTTGAACAATCCCCGGCATCTTGCCGACCTTATCATATTTAACCTCAAACCCGTTACAATAAACAGATATGAGGACTTGCAAAAACTCAACGAAAACCTTTTGAAACTTATCCAGGCGGCGTAGTAATGTAGGCCGCATAGGTTAGCGGTACACCGCCTGCGATGAGACGTAAACTGAATTATATTGACGCTGCAACGATATTATGATAAACTTACCAACCTCTATTTTAGTCTGCCATGAGCGGAACATTTTATAACCGAATACCGATAACCGAGTTATGAAACAATTAAATGTCGGCCTAATAGGCTGTGGCAGCATATTTCCGATGCATGCACAGTCGCTTGTAAATACGCCCGGCGTTATTATACGGACGGTATGCGATATCAAGCCCTTCCGCGCGAGAAAAGCCGCAAAAAAGTATAGATGCAGCGCCTACTTGGATTATAAAAGCATGCTCGATAAGGGAGACCTTGACGCCGTCCATATTCTCACACCCCATTACCTCCACCCCTTAATGACGATTGAGGCCGCCAAAAGAAAGATACACGTCCTTTGCGAAAAACCCATAGCCATAATTCCCAAAGACGCCGACAGGATGATTAAGGCCTGCAGGGATAATGGGGTTAAATTGGGGGTCGTATCACAGAATAGGTACAATCCCGGCTCTAAACTTGCGAAAAAATACATTTCAAACGGGAAACTCGGAAAGATAAAAGCCGTAAAGCTTGTCCTTTCCTATCACAAGCCGGACAGTTTTTACAGAAAGAGCGATTGGAAAGGCACCTGGGACAAGGAAGGCGGGGGCGTTTTAATAGACCAGTCCATACATTTTATAGATGTTTTACGGTGGCTGATCAACGATAAGGTGGATTATATTGAAGCAAACATTGCCAATAGAATGCATAACTCCATAAAAGTAGAGGACTTGGCGGAAGGCATAATAAAGTTTAAAAAAGGCACTTATGTATGTTTTTACCTCATAAATTACTATTCCTATGATGATGACACCGAAATCGAGCTGGATTGCGAAAAAGGAAGGGTTAATATAGTAAAAGATTCCGCCAGAATCGGTCTCTATAATGGGATTGCAGTCAATGCCAGCCCAAGGCCAGACGAATACATAGATTACGGCAAAGGAAGAAAAGACTATTGGGGATTCTGCCACTGGATCCAGATCAAAGAATTTTATAAGGCGCTTAGGAATAATGAGGAACCCGATATAAACGGTGCGGAAGCAAGAAAGACCCTGGAAATAGTCTATAATATATATAGGTCAGCGAAACAGCATAAACGGATATATTTGGATTAATCGAACCGGTAAATTAATCGAATAAGGTTGACATTATAATGATATTATAGTATAATATGCGCACGCTTGGTGGAGCGTTTTTTTGTCAGTTCTTTATATAGACTTTTTTAAACACGGGTTAAGGACAAATACAGAGATAAATGGAACAAATCCGTGTTTATCCTTGTCAAATATAATAGAGGAGGCAGCATGGCAGTAAGGGTAGGAATTATTGGGTGTGGTAAAATAACCGAAAGAGCAAGTGTGCCCAACCTTGTTAATTATAAAGAAAAGGCAGAGATCAAGGCCTTATGTGATATTGTGGAAGATAAGGCCGTTGCGATGGCTGAAAAGTTTGGTTGTAAAGGCGTCAATATCGAAACAGACTGGAAGAGGGTCGTGAAAAGAAAAGATATAGACGCCATTTTTGTCAATACGCCTAATTATCTTCATGAGGAGATGGCAATCGGCGCGGCAAAGAAGAGAAAACACATATTAGTTGAAAAGCCCATCACTATTTCGAATAAAGCAGCAAGAAAAATGATTAAAGCTGCGGATAAGACCGGAGTATTCTTGATGATTGAGCAGACACAGCGTTTTGACCCTGTGCATCAGGCGGCCAAAAAGTTTATCGATACGGGGAAACTCGGTAAAATAAATATGGTCAAGGGCAGAATCGGCCATGCCGGACCCGAATATTGGGCGGGAGGAAATGAAGGTTGGTTCAGCGATAAGAAACTTTCAGGCGGCGGAGCAATGATAGACATCGGTATCCATATATTGGATTTACTGAGATGGCTTGGCGGCAAAGAGGTTGCCGAGGTGTGCGCTAACATAAAGACTCTTGAGAAGCCTTTTTCCGTAGATGATAATGGGAGTGTTCTCATGCGGTTTACAGACGGGACGTTCGGTCAGTTTGAGGCAAGCTGGACGACAAGGCCATATGAGGTCATGACATGGATTTACGGGGAACGGGGTAAAGTTCATACCGCGATCGGCACTGAAATACCCGCTGTGGCAAGGATAGCGACCACAGGGGAAGGGAAGGATCCCAACTGTGTACTGGAGGATATAAATCTTGAAATAGGACCTGGTAGCGGCTGGGAAAGTGCCATTCACTACTTTATAGATTGCGTTGCGAAAAAAGAAAAGCCATTTATTACAGGCGAAGAAGGCGCCAAGTCGATGGCGGTTATTCTGGCTGCATACGAGTCAGCTGAAAAAGGGAAGTGGGTTAGGGTTAAATACTAGCGTCTAGCGCCAAATTAAACTTACTAAAGTATTATTACGGCGAGAGGCATAATCGCAGTATTAATAAAAGTAAAAAGGATAAAAATCGCATAAATCCGACGTTTATCGACTAGACGCTAATCGCTAGTCGCTAAACGCTATAAGGGATTACGAAATGAAAATCGGGCTTTGCACGTGGTCATACAATAGGACATTCGCCTCCGGGAAGATGGACCTCGAGAAGCTTCTTCATGTTTGCGCCGAAGAACTTAAAGTAGGCGGTATTGATATCATCGACGTCCATTTAAAGAACCAAAAGCCGAGTTATATCATGAAGATAAAGAAACTGGCCACGGATCTGCAGATTACCATATCGGCGGTTTCGCCGGGGAACAGTTTCGGCAAGGATAATGATGCCGATGAGAAAGCGGAGATTGAGAAGATCAACAAATGGGTAGATACCACTTATCTTTTAGGCGCCCCGAATTTAAGGATATTCGCGGGATGGGCGCCTAAAGAACGCCATAAGGAATTATGGCCCAAGGTGGTAAGCAGCATAAAAAAATGCGCCAAGTACGCGGCTACAAAAGGCGTTACGCTCGCCATAGAATCACATAACGATGGCGGTTACCTCCCCACATCAGTCGAAACCCATAAGCTTTTAGAGGATGTGAGTTCGCCATGGGTAAAATTGAATCTCGATACGGGAAACTACCAGGACCTTGATATGTATGCCGCACTTAAGAGATCCATGCCGTACGTGACTCATATGCATGCAAAGATTCACAAGATCACAAAAGACGGAAAGGAATTGGAGTTCGATTACGATAAGATATTCAATATCCTAAAAGACGCGAATTACCGCGGTTTTTTCAATGTGGAGTATGAGGGCAAAGAGGACGAGCTTGAGTATGTTCCTATCTCTGTAGATATGGTGAAAAGATACGCGTGTAATTACGGTATCTAAAATCTAGCGTCTAGCGATTAGCGCCTAGCGTCTAGGCGTGGAAAAATAACCTAATCGCTAACCGCTAGACGCTAAATGCTAGATGTGACGACAAAATAGACCGAAAACCATGACGACAAAAAGAACATTCATACAGGAGTTAAACAGACAAAAGGTTTCGTATCTATTTATAATAGCGCCTTTTGCCCTCTTCCTGATATTTGTTGTGGGCCCTGTCATAGCCTCCTTTATCCTTTCATTCGCTAAATATAACGTTGTACAGCCGCCTAACTTTGTAGGACTAGCCAATTACAAGAATATCTTGTTAAACGACCCTCGGTTTATGAAGGCGCTTAAAAATTCAGCCTTTTACGTATTAGGAGTCGTTCCTATCGGAATATCTTTTGCTCTCTTCTTAGCCTTTGCCATCGATCAGCGGACTAAGATGAAGAACTTCTTTAAGGGTGTATTATTCTTACCCACGGTTACATCAATAGTCGCTTCATCTATTATGTGGAGTTGGCTTTATGCAGGTGGCAAGTATGGGCTTATAAATTATTTTATTCTTATGAAATTGGGCTTTCAGCCAATCGATTGGCTTCTTAATCCTACGTGGACACTACCTGCTATAATGATTATGAGCGTATGGGCAGGATTAGGCTACAACGTCATACTTTTCACGGCCGGACTTCAAACCATACCGCATACGATTTATGAAGCAGCAGAGGTTGATGGAGTTGGGTTTTGGAATAAATTCTTTCAAATTACGATACCTTTATTGAAACCCACAATTGTTTTTGTATCCATCATGAGTGCTATCGTATCAATTCAGGTGTTTGAGCAGATATACGTTATGACGCAATCAGGCGGTGGGACACTGGGAGGTGTCCTAGATTGCGCTCTGACCGGCGTTCCATATCTCTACGATAAAGGCTTTACAAAGCTTCAAATGGGATATGCCTCGGCTCTTGCGCATGTTATTTTCTTTATGATTTTATTTTTAACCCTTATTAACATAAAGTTTGTAAAATCGAAGGTTGAATACTAATAACACAGATGATCACAGATGCAGAACAGATGATCACAGATAGCGAAATCTGCGATCATCTGTGAAAACGATAGTTCAACGTAAATCTGTGCTCATCTGTGCGAAATATAAAGATGAAATAAAAATGTCAATGAAGATGATACGCAAACCCTCAGTCACGGTTACTCTTATATACGCATTTTTAATTATAGCGACATTGACAATGCTCATCCCTTATTATTGGATGCTGATAACTTCGGTAAAACCTCAAGAAGAAATCCAGACTTATCCCCCGAAGTTTTACGTGGAGCATCCCACCCTTCAGCCTTACAGGGATCTCTTTAAGCTCATACCGATGGGGCGATATATGCTTAACAGCCTATTTGTATGCTCTACCATAGTTCTTTTTAAAGTCTTCGCCTGTTCCCTGGCGGGGTACGCTTTTGCGAAACATAAATTCTGGGGAAGAGAAATTATATTTATGATGTTTTTGGCGTCTTTAATGATACCGTGGCAGGTAAACATTATCCCTGGGTTTATACTTGTTAAAAATCTTGGCTGGCTTAACTCATTTAAAGGACTTATTGTTCCTACTCTGGGTTGGGGGGCATTCGGCATTTTTTTAAGTAGGCAATTTATTTACAGTATTCCAGACGACTTTATTGACGCGGCAAGAATTGACGGATGCACAGAGTTTAAAATTTATCTCCATGTAATTTTACCGCTTATTAAACCGGTGCTGGCGACACTTACTATATTTACGTTTATCCAGCAATGGAATAACTTAGTGTGGCCGTTAGTTATTACTACTACAAGAGAGATGAGAACTATTCCTGTTGCATTAGCGGTTTTAAGTAGTCAGACAAGCTCAAACTTTGGGATGCTTATGGCAGCCGTTGTTGTAGCTACAGCGCCTATGCTCATAATATTTCTAATTTTCCAGAAGTATATTATCAAAGGAATCGTATTACCATGACTAAAAGGATGATTATGGGAGACCAAAGACAGATGTTTAAAAACATCGCAATTGTTTTATCAATATTTTTAATTTTTTCATCCTGTGCAAAAAAAGAAGAAGTGGCTACGGTGGCTAGTGAGGAGAAGATTGAGGT
>MHFD01000070.1:86602-88210 GCA_001804045.1 Omnitrophica bacterium RBG_13_46_9 | reverse complement strand
GGGGCCCTTGTGGATATCGAGGAGAAAAAGAAGGAATTCGAAGAAGCCGTATCCAAACTGGAGATAGAGTCGAAGCCGTTTACGCTGGATGAGTTTCATAAAGGCGTGGTGTTTACCTCCTGGAGCGCCGAGGAGATGGACAGCATAGCTTCGGATTTGACGTTGATTTATCTGCATGCGTTAGGCGTAAGGCATATATCGATCATGGTCCCCACATACCAGGACACGGTAGATTCCGAATCTATTGTCACGCATGACCTTCCCGGCGGCGATACGCCTACCGACGAAGCCTTGATACATGCGATAAAGACATGCCGCTCTTTAGGGATGAGGGTTATGATAAAACCCCATGTGGATTGCAGGGACGGGACGTTCCGGGGAGACATAATCGCCTCGGAAAAATGGTTCGAAAGCTATAAAAAAATGATACTCCGCTACGCGAAACTTTCCGAAGATAATAGTGTCGAGATATTCTGTGTCGGTACGGAATTGGAGAACACGTCATTTTCTCATTGGGAACCGCAGTGGAGGGACGTAATTAAATCGGTGAAAGAGGCGTATAAAGGCTATCTCACGTATTCGGCAAACTGGACCGAATATGAGAGCGTGCCTTTCTGGGACCTCATGGATTTAGTAGGCATAGACGCCTATTTCCCGTTGACGGATAAAAACGACCCTACTAAAGAAGAATTGGTCAACGCCTGGAACGGTGTAGCCGATAAGATTGAAAATTGGCTGAAATCCTGTAATATAAATAAGGACGTCATATTTACCGAGTTGGGATATACCAGCAGTGATGGCACGAACAAACAGCCTTGGGCTACACTCAGCAATCCGCAAGACCAGAAAGAACAGGCTGACGCCCTTGACGCGGCCTTGACAGTTCTTGTCAACCGGCCCTGGTTTAAAGGCATGTATTTGTGGCAATATTTTCCGCAGGAGAGATGGAGCCCGTTGGGATATCCCATAAGGGGCAAGGAAGCGGAGAGCGTTTTGAAAAAGTGGTATGAAGAAGGACAAGCTTAGTATTGTGTGGCTTCACAAAGTTATGATTACAGTGTTTAAAGATAAGATTACAGCGATTACTTCTCTGCCGGGGAATCACCGTAATCTTTTTGAAATCACCGTAATCATTGGCTAAAATTAATTTTGTGGCAGCCCTATAAATAAAAGTAAGGAGGTGTGAGGTTATGAAAAGAGAATTTCTTATCGCAGCAGTCCTTGTGGCAATGTCGCTTGTGGTGCCAGGAAAGGCTTTTTCGGCTGATAAGGTTCTTTTCGACTTCGAGGGAGATACCCAAGGCTGGGAGATACCGGATTGGGCCTACGAACAGGATGACTATGTAGGGGAAGAACTCGATGTCAGCAAAGACTATGCTAAAGAGGGAAAACAGAGCCTGAAGCTGAAAGCTAAATTCCCGGGCGGAAAATGGAACGGGGCCGTAGTCGAAGTTATGGAATACTTCGACTGGACGCCGTACACCGCGATATCATGCGACATATATCTGCCGTCCGAAGCGCCGGTAGGGTTAAAAGCGAAGATGGTGCTTACGGTAGGCGAAGATTGGACCTGGACAGAGATGAGTCGTTCAGTCAGGCTTGAGCCGG
>MHFD01000070.1:86253-86590 GCA_001804045.1 Omnitrophica bacterium RBG_13_46_9 | reverse complement strand
CCATATCGGCAAACTTGAAATCCGGAAGCATGGACTGGAGAAGGACAAAACCGACCGATGAATTCAGGGCGGATGTGAGAAAGATCGCTATAAGAGTCGAGTCTAATAAACCGGCATACGATGGCCCGATTTATATAGACAATGTAGTGTTGAATCAATAATCCGTAGCATCAGATCGGCAACGTACAGTGTGTTTTACCCATTCGCCGGTAAACCACGCCTGCAATGGCGTGGATAAATGGCTTATGGATCTGGGATTCCGCTATACAGGCGAAATCCTAGAGAAAAATAGGTCATTTGTATAAGGCCTGAGAACTTTACTGCCGACGATGACCTG
>MHFD01000070.1:70408-86199 GCA_001804045.1 Omnitrophica bacterium RBG_13_46_9 | reverse complement strand
GATGAATGGCTTTCGGTTCAGGGTTCCGCTCCACCGATAGAGCGGAACCCTGTAAAAAGAGAAGCCACCGCTGTAAGGCGGTGGAGCTTCACGATGAAAAATTTTCCCACGCACAGCTTCCGCTATGCGGGACGAAGCGGGTTTTACTCCACGAAACCGTGTAACCAGATAATCTACGGCTAATCCAGAGTCGAGTAGCTCCGCTTCGCGTCATAAAATTTAGATTTTTATCGGAAACAATTAAAATAGTTTCGTGAAAGGATGTATTGTTTCAGAAAGGAGAGAGGATGAGAAGAGAGTCTGTTATCGTTTTCGCCGTTTTAGCGATTATATCACTTATGATTACAGGTTGTGGCAAGAAGGCAGGGCCCCGCAAAACACACCCTGCGAAGCAACAAGAGACCGTTAAAAGCGAAGTTGTTTCGAAATCCGCTGGAGACGAAGAAACTGCCCCGGAGAAAACCCCGGCTCTTTCGGATAAACCCATCACGGAAGAGAAGGTTTTATTTAGTTTTGAGCAGGACGTGGGCGATTGGGAAATACCCTGTTGGGCCATGGATAAGGATGACCATGTCGCAAAAAGCATAGATGTTTCAAAGGATGTGGCAAGCGAGGGGGAATGCAGCATGAAAATCGATTGCGATTTTCCCGGAGACGCATGGACCGCCGCCGTAATCGAACTGGAGCAGTTTCTTGACTTCACTCCTTATAGGGAGATCGTCGTTGATATATACGTGCCTAAAGATACGCCTTTGGGTTTGAGGTCAAAGATAATTCTTACTGTTGGCGATGACTGGATGTTTACAGAGATGGCCCGGACGGTTCCTCTTGTGCCGGGCGAGTGGGTTGAGGTAATAGGGAATATAGAGCCGGGTAGCTACGACTGGAAAAGGACGGTTCCGGACGAGTCGTTCAGAGCAGACATAAGGAAGATTGTCGTAAGAATAGAGTCTAATAGAAGGCCTATATATAAAGGACCTGTTTACATAGATAACGTGAGGATACGGAAATAGCTCTTAGCTCGTAGCTCATAGCTCTTAGGTCGTAGGGACTCTAACTATTTGCTAGTTACGTAGGACGTGGGACGATTAGCTATAGCACGTTGGTTTGTAGGTAATAGGTAGTAGGTTGTAGGGGTAGGTTTCGGAAGACAGTTAAAAGTTGCAAAGGTTGCGGAGGTTGCTAAAGGTTGCAAAGGTTGCATAACATTAAAAAAAGCAACATCTGCAACCTTTAGAAACTTTTGAAACCTATGCAACATAAAACAAGAGCAACCTTAAGAAACATCAAGCAACATCAAGAAACCTAAAGAAACCTTCGATGTTTACAGGCGCACGTTACGTAGGACCCTCCTACGCCGTAGATGAATCTCATTGTAGGTATGCTTCGGAGAGGCAGGCGTGGGACGTCCGCTCCCTGCGGTCGCTGGGACGTAGGACGATTCGATATAGCACCTAAGGTAAAGTCGCAAGGACACAACGTCACCCGATTCGAATATTCACACTTGTAACCTTGTGACGTGGTGACCTTGATAGCAGACAGCCGAATGCTGATAGCTGACGACTGACGGCTGATGACTGATAGCTTATAGTAGAGGAAACTCATTGAAACTAAATATATAACTAAATAAGAGGGGGTAATAAATGCGTAAAATCCTTAAAATATCTTTCACGACTCTTGTATCCGCCGCGGTTATGATAAGCCTACTCGGTGCAGCGAGATTTATAGGCAAAGAATCCGGCGCCAGCGGACCGGTATTTCAGAAAGGGATGTGCTATACCACCTGGAACAAAGATACTTACAGAACAGCGAAATCTTATGAGTCGCTAAAACGGTTAAAGGCGCTCAATGTGGAATGGTTGGCGGTTTTGACTACATGGTATCAGGATAGCTGCTTCTCCACCAAGATTTTCCCTACCGCCAAGACGCCCTCCGACGAAAGCGTAAAAGAGATTATCGAGAAAGCGCATTCCCTGGGCATGAAGGTTATGTTAAAGCCGCACCTGGACCTTTTAAGCACAAGCGAAGGCGGCTGGAGGGGGGAGATAGCTTGCATCAGGGAGCCGGATTGGCAAGTCTGGTTTAACCAGTACAAGAGTTTTATTCTGCATTATGCGAAGATCGCCGAAGAGACCGGCGCGGAGATGCTGTGCATAGGAACAGAGCTTACTGCGGCTACCGCTGGCCGGGCAGACGATTGGAAGGATATCATCAGCGCTATAAAAAAAGTTTATAAAGGAAACCTGACATACGCCGCAAATTGGAGCGAAGAATATCTGCAGATAAGATTTTGGGACGAGCTGGATTATGTAGGCATAGACGCCTATTTTCCTTTGTCCAATGAGGACAGGCCTACGTACGAAGCCATGATGGAAGGTTGGAAAAGATGGATTTCCGAGATCGAACAATGGCAGAAGATGGTCAATAAGCCCGTTATCTTTCCCGAAGTCGGATATCGCAGTTCACTGGGAGCGGCGCGTAATCCCTGGGAACATACCCTGGGTCCTAAGGTAGATCTGGAATTTCAGAAAGACTGTTACAGGGCTATGGTAGATACATTCTGGGAGAGAGATTGGTTTTACGGTATTTATTGGTGGAATTGGGGTACGGATGTAAGGATGGGCGGAAAATCCAATCGTGGTTTTACCCCACAGAATAAACCGGCCGAAGAGTATATTGCCGAACTCTACAAGAGGAAAGTTAATAAATAACTTATGCCTAAATACGGTTATTTCGACGATAAAAATAGGGAATTTGTAATAACCAGGCCCGATACGCCTACGCCGTGGATAAATTACTTGGGATGCGAGGAGTATTGCGCGCTTATATCAAACACAGCCGGCGGCTATAGTTTCCATAGGGACCCAAAAGACAGAAGGATCACCAGGTTTAGGTATAACAATATCCCGCCCGACCGGCCAGGAAGGTATATTTATATAAGAGATCTTGAAAGCGGGAAGTATTGGTCGGCTACCTGGCAGCCGGTAATGAAGGCCATCAGCCATCAGTCATCGGCCATCAGCTATAAGTATGAATGTAGGCACGGGTTGGGTTATACGGTGATAAAATCCAGATACAGGGGAATCGATACCGAAACCACGTATTTTGTGCCGCTTGGGGAAAATCTGGAGTTCTGGGCATTGAAATTAAGCAACTCATCGAATAAGACGAGAAAACTAAAGATCTTTACGTATGCCGAATTCTGCCTGTGGCACGCCGAAATGGACATGGCGGATTTTCAATACACGCTTAACATAGCAAAGGCGCATTTAGAGGATAACGCCATTTTTCACGAAACGGAATACGCCCCAGGCGCGGATAGGTTCAATCTCTCGTTTTTCGCCTGCGACAGGAATGTTTCGGGGCATGATTGCGATAGAGAGGTTTTTATAGGCCCATACCGCTCAGAAGCAAACCCGGAAGCAGTCGAAAAAGGCAGGTCTTTCGATTCATTTGCCTCAGGCGGGAACCCCATAGCAAGCTTATCGATTACATTAACTCTTAAACCGGGCCAGTCGGAAAACGCCACCTTTATCCTGGGCGTTGCGGAGAAAAAGAGTAAAGCAAAAGATACCGTAAGGAAGTATGCGGACCTTTCAAGCGTTTTGGAGAAATTGAGGGAACTGAAAAGTTACTGGGAGGATTCCTTAAGCAGTTATCAGGCCAGCACCCCCGACCCGGAAGTCGATCTTATGGTCAACACATGGAACCAGTATCAGTGCAGGACCACTTTCAACTGGTCGCGTTTCGCCTCTTACTACGAGGCGGGCATAGGCAGGGGGATGGGTTTTAGGGATTCTAATCAGGATACCCTCGGCGTTGTCCAGGCTATCCCCGAAAAGGTGAAAGTCAGGATAGGAGAACTGGCTTCAAACCAGTTCAAAAACGGCTCAAGCTATCACAAATTTTTCCCCCTTACAAAAACAGGTGAAAAAGGCGGGTATTCCGACGACCCTCTTTGGCTCATTTTAGCCACAGCCGGCTACATAAAGGAGACGAAGGACTTTGCGTTTTTGGAAGAGCGCATCAAGTATATAGACGGCGGAAGCGGCGCCATGTACGAGCATCTCAAAAAAGCCATAGATTTCGTAGAAAGCGAAAAAGGCCCCAAGGACTTTACGCTCATGAGATTCGCGGACTGGAACGATTGCTTGAATCTCGGGACCGACAATGAAACGGCTGAGTCAACATGGGTCCCCGAACTTCACTATCTGGCCATAAAAGAATTTGTAAGGTTGGCGGAATATTCCGGGCAGAAAGCCGACATAAAGAAATACATGGCCCTTGCAAAGACGATAAGGGATAATTTCAAAAAAAGGGCCTGGGACGGCGAGTGGTTCATAAGGGGCATAGATAAGTTTGGCAGGGCGGTGGGCTCCAAGAAGAATGCGAAGGGGAAGATATATCTAAATACGCAGACCTGGGCCGTCATGAGCGGTATCGCAGATGATAAAAAAGCGCGACTTTGCATGGATATGGTTAAAAAGTATTTAGATACAAAGCATGGCATAATGTTAATGGCGCCTGCCTACGCAGAGTTCGATCCGGTTTTGGGCGCCATAACCACGTTCGCCCCCGGCCTTAAGGAGAACGGCGGGATATTCTGTCATTCCAACCCCTGGGCAATGATCGCCGAGACAATGCTAAAAAGAGGGGATAGGGCATATGAGTACTATAAGAAGATCCTTCCGACAGTCAAAAATAAGATAGCCGATACGCATAAGACAGAATGTTATGTATATTCTCAGTTTATAACAGGCAGGGATAACCCGCATTTCGGCAGGGCAAGAAACTCCTGGCTTACGGGGACCGCGGCGTGGAATATGGTGGCGATAACGCAATATATCCTGGGAATAAGGCCCGAATACGACGGGCTTCTCGTGGACCCTTGCATTCCCCGCAAATGGAAGGGATTCAGCGTAAGAAGGAAATTCCGCGATGCGATTTATGAGATAGAGATACGTAATCCAAACCGTAAATGTCATGGGGTCAAATCGCTGATAGTCGACGGCAAGCGTATAGAGGGAAATATTATCCCTGATTTTCAAGATAAAAGAGTACATAAGGTAAGAGCGGTACTTGGAAAATAAATTAAACTCTAAACTTGAAACCTTAAACTCTAAACAAACTCAAAATACAAAACACCTGTTTTGGACATTTGGATTTTGAGTTTTGGATTTGTTTAGAGTTTTCCGCCATAGGCGGATCCGCCCAAGCTATAGCATTTGGCGGAAGAATTTAGAGTTTAGGATTTTTACAGCATGTCAATAAAATATACCTCCAAAGACGACGTGATATCCGGCGTGCCCATAGGCGGGATCGGCTGCGGCACGTTGCAGGTCTTCCCCGACGGGACCAGGGGCGTTTTTACCGGGCAGAACAATTGGGAAAAGCCTTTAGGTCAGCTGCACTGGTTCAGGACCGGGACAGCCGGAGACTACAGGGCCTCCAACCCTTTCGCGATTTTTATAAAACAGGGCGAGAAAAGCGTCAGCAAATTCTTGCAGACCTCATCCTTGGACAAATGCCCTACCGTAGAAAACATAGAGCTGGAGGGAGATTTTCCTATAGCTAGACTCCATTTTAGGGATCCCCAGATCAATCTCCACATTTCGCTTTTGGCTTTCAGCCCCTTTATAAAAAAAGACGCCAAAAATTCAAGCCTTCCTTGCGCGATATACATTTTCAAAGTTAAAAATCCTACAGAAGAAGAAGCGACGGTCTCGATTTTAGCCTCGGCCGTAAATGCCGTAGGCAGCTGGAATGTCGGCCGGTATAACAAAGTAAGGCGGAAAAAAGGCCTTATAGGAATAAGTTTTTATAAAAAACATCCGCATCCGTGGGACGCAAGCGCTTATGGAGATGTGTCTTTAGCGACAAAGAGTGGCGAACACGTTACATACCAGGGTGAGTGGTCTTATGTACGAAATAATTTCAGGGGCAATATAGAAGACAGGCATTTTGACGTATGGAGGTATTTTGAAGAAGACGGGACACTGTCTAACGAGAATTTCCAAAAAAAGGCCCAAGGTGAGGGCGATGAGTGGATGGCGGCGATAGCGGTTAAATTTAAGCTAAAACCACATGAGGAAAAGGAGATACCTTTTTATTATACGTGGTTTATGCCCAATCATTACCTTGGGCACATGTATCAAAATTGGTTTAACGACTCCTGGGACGTAGCGGTCTATGCCGACAAAAAGAAGGACGTTCTTTTGGATAAGACAAAAGAATGGCAGCGGGTTATAGAGGAGGCGCCTCTTTGTGATTGGCTTAAAGACGGGCTCATAAATTACCTTTCCATAATACCTTCGACCAGCTGGTGGACCAAGAACGACGAATTTGTTATGTATGAGAACCCCGTGAAATGGCCGCTGATGGATTCGCTGGATGTCAGATATTATGGCACGATGGCGCTCGCTATATTTTTCCCGAGGTTGGAGAGAAATACCATGCTCCTTTTTAAAAAGTATCAAAAAAAGGACGGCCGCATCCCGCATGACCTGGGCAAGTCTCAGATAGGCTGTCCTTCGGACGGCACGACCGCGGGGCACCCCTGGAAGGACCTGTCAACGAAGTACGCCCTTATGGCGTACAGAGATTTTTTGTGGTCTGGTAATTCAATATTTTTAGGCAAAATATACAGAAGCGTTAAAAAGGCGATGGAATGGGAATTTTCACAGGATAAAGATGAAAACGGATTGCCTGACAATGAGGGCAAGGACCAGACCTATGATTTATGGGATTTTTACGGAACTAATTCCTACTCCTCGGGCATATTTCTCGCAAGCCTTCTGGCATGCATGAAGATGGCTAAGCTTATGGGTGATGACGGGTTCTATAAGCGCTGTAAAAGATATTTTGAGAAAGGCATGGATTCGTTTGAAAGGGAATTATGGAGCGGCTCCTATTATATCGCGGGAAAAAGCAAGAAGGAGAGTTATGCCGCCTGCACCGCCGGTCAGCTTAACGGGCAGTGGTACGCGCACCTTTTGAATCTGGGATATATACTGCCGAGAGAACATGTAAGAAAGGCCGTCGAGACTATCCTTGGATTAAACGGTAAAGTCAGTAAATTCGGTATCGTTAATTCTGTCTACCCCGGTGGGAAAATCGACAATTCAAGTTACCACGCTGAGAACATATGGGCGGGCGAGACCTATGCGGTGTGCGCCCTGGCCATATATGAGGGGTTTATAGATGAGGCGCTGGATATCGCCCGGAGGACATGGGAAAATTTTGTTTATAATAGGCGTAACGTATGGTCGCAGCCGGACGTCATCTTTGCGCACGACGGCTCACTGGGTGACGGGGAACTTTACGTGAGAAATATGAGCCTCTGGGGGATTCCTTTTGCCCTTGCGCGGCATGACAAGAGCATAAAGGAATTTTTATTGAGACTTGAACCGAAACTCCAATCGAGTTTATAAGATACGCGTATAATCGCCGGTTTTGGTTTGCCTCAAAACAGCCGGTCGATGATTTGCGCATTTTGACGCGATTCAATTCGCAAATCGCCGGCAGCAAACCGTGAATTACCTATAACGGGGGTGCCTCATGAAAGAATTTCCCGAAAAAGAAGAGCGCATGTCGGAGAAAGAGAGAAGAAATCTGGATATCCTGGATACCATAAGGAGGAAGACAGAAATCTCGCGGGCGGAAATTTCTAAATTAACGGGTCTCAATATAGTCACAATCTCCAATTACGTGAACACGTACATAAAAAAAGGCCTTGTGTTTGAGACGGGGCTGGATATATCCACGGGCGGCAGGCGGCCTGAACTATTGAAACTCAATAGAGATTATGGCTATAGCATCGGCGTGGATCTGGGCGCCCCTCATATAGTCGAGGATACTTCGCTGATAGCGTGCCTTTTGGACATGTCCTCAAAGATCATAGCCGAAGAGAAGATAAAAAAGGTCGAAGAATCCCAGGATAAGTTTACAAAAAGAATTATAAAACTTCTTTCAACGCTTATGGAAAAAAGCGGCGTATCCGCGGACAAGGTAAAAGGGATCGGGTTCGGAATATGGGGGCCGCTGGACAGGTATGAGGGCACAGCCCGTTACGCCGTTGAGGAGGGTGGAACGATCAGCTATACGTATATGCAGAAATTGATAGAAGATAAGTTTAAAGCGCCTACCATTGTCGAGCATGATTCCATGGTCGCGGCCTTGGGCGAGAAATGGGCGGGGATAGGACTGGAGGAAGGGGTTGAGAATATCCTCTTCATGTGCGCTGACTCAAGCGTGGGATTGATAATAAAGGGCGAACTTTATTACGGTGCCACAAAAAGCGCAGGAGAACTTAATATAAATCCACCTGTACAGAGCACATCATCGTCTCTTCGTTGCTGGGAAAGCTATAGATACGGTTGTTGCATGAGATCAAGAGGTATAGATCTTGGAGTTTCTACTTCTGCAAAGCTATTTTTTGAAGAAAATAAGGATGCAAAATCAAAGATTTTAGATTTAGTAGATGGCGATATGAATAAAGTCACGTTTAATATAATAATAGAGGCAGCCAGGCAGAACGATGAAATAGCGATAAAGGTTTTGCAAGAAGCGGGTTTTTATCTCGGTACCAAGATAGCCTATCTTGTAAATCTCTTTAATCCCGAGGCCGTCGTCATCGGCAGAGGCATCGAGAGAGCCGGAGACGTATTGCTGGAGGCGGTGAAGAAGACGGTTAAGCTATGGGGCTATGAAGAGTCGGTTAAGGTAGTTAAGATTATACCCGCGAGCCTGGGTGAGAAGACGGTGGCTATCGGCGCGGGGGCGCTGGTTATCCAGAAGATATTCGCGAAAGTCGGATAATTCTAGCGTCTAGCGATTAGCGTCTAGCGTCTAGTTTAAGTATATAAAATCTTTTTCTAGACGCTATTCGCTATCCGCTAGACGCTCTAAATTTAAGGGAATAAAGACTTGAAGAGATTATATTATATATTACTTGTTACCTTACTTATATTCGCCTTCGGTTGCGAAAAAAAGGCTGAACCTGAAAAAGAACTCATTATGTGGCTTGTTGGATCAGAGGCACAGGCCATGAGTGTAACTGAATTAGGTAAAGAGTTTACGAAAAACACCGGAATAAAAGTTAGATGCGAGGCAATATCGTGGGGAGAAGCGTATTCTAAATATTTAACTTCAATTGCAGCTGGAGCTACGCCTGATATTGGTGCAATGGGTTTAACTTGGGGTACGGAGTTTGGAAGTCTGGGTGCAATGATGGATCTTGGGCAAAGCTATCCGGAGGATATGATCGTCTTAAAGAAAAAAATATTCCCAGGAATATGGGGATCCGTAGATTATAGAGGAAAAATATACGGCATACCTTTTGATATGACAGAACAGGTATTGTATTACAGGAATGACATAGTCAAAAGGCCGCCGGAGACTTGGTTTGCGCTTACAGAGCTTTTAAAGGAATTAAGTAAAGAAGGCAAAGGCATGCTTTTTGACTGGGGTTCTTTAAACTGGATTGGATATTCCGCGTATCTGTGGCAGGCGGGGGGAGATTTCTACGATGCAAGCTATTCAACGTGCACGCTGGACACCGAGGAAGCCAGGCGCGCCATGGAATTCTTCGCGAAACTCTACAAAGAACTCGGCGTTCCAAAAACGCAAATACCGATTGAGCAGGGCATGAGGACAGGCGATTTTCCTCTGGCGATATCGGGAAACTGGAAGATAGTCAGCCTTACAATAGGAGCGCCTGAGATAAATGGAAAATGGAGCATTGCAACACTACCAAAAGGCCCATCAGGTAAAGGAACTGCTTTTATGGGTGGAAGGATAATGGGAATTTTTTCACAATCCCGGATGAAAGACGAGGCATGGCAGTTTATTAAATTTTTATTTAAACCCGAAAATCAGGTAACTCTCTACAGAAAGGCCTGGGAAACCCAGGATGCGTATCTTCCACCCAATACTGATACGTGGGAGTTATTGCCAATGCAGGAAGATTTTAAGGAAGTACTAAGAACCCAGGCGCTGGATGCGCAAGGCCCACCACCTGTTTTATCATGGGATGACAGCACAATGTTCATTGACCAGGCAATACAGAGAGTTGTCTTAACTAATAAAAATGCTAAAGAGGCGCTGGAGCAAGCAACCGCTCTGGTAAACGCTGAATTAAATAAGAGAAGGTAATTTTCTTACAAATGATGTGGCCCTTGATTACAGTGATTTTTTCCGCCAGAGGCGGATCTGCCTTTGGCAGAAAAAGAGATTACAGCGATTCCCACGCCCAGAAGCAATCACTGCAATCTTTTTTTAATCGCTGTAATCATAATTTTGTGACGCCCTAAAAGCAAAAGCACAAAATTCTCGCAAGGTATTTGCTTTCGGAACTGTTTCCCGGTTGCATCTACAGCCATACCCAAAACTACTACAAAACTAGGATTGTCCGGCTTTCGGGGATATGTCTTCCTTTTTCACTATGAAGTCCTTATATATATCCTTTTTATACCATTCCTTTATACACTCTGCAGCTGGCTTATTCTGAGGCGTAAAACTTCTATTATCTGTTCCGCCGGAACCATGGTAGGTGTTCCAGTTCCACCAATAGACCCCGAAGAACCACTCTTTATCCCAGAAGGTCTCCATAACCGCCTTATAACAATTGGCCTGAAGCTCGGGATTAGGCGTGCTTTGTCTATTCTCTTCCCACGGCTTCACGGCTGCGGTATTGACGCTCGCATATCCGCATTCGGTGAACACAACGGGCTTTTTGACTTTGGCCACCCACTCCTCTATATCTTTAATCCATTTTTCCCAACCCTGTTTAAGTTCCTCATAATCGGGGGTTCCTTTGTTGGCTAGGGGAAAATATGCGTCTATCCCGGCATAATCGAGCGCGTCCCAGAATTTGACGTTAGCATACTCATCCCAGTTCGCCGCATACATAATCTCTCCTTTAAATACTTTTCTTACCTCAGGTATGACCTGCTCTTTCCACATCCGGGTCATTGTGGCCGCCCACGATAGCTCCGTACCTATGCAAAAGAATTCCACGTTCTCCGATTGGGCTATCTTCGCGTAATGGACTATGAACTTGGTATAGTTATCAAACCACTCTTTCCATTTATCATCGGAATAGAACCCGATATCCGAACGTGAATTACCATCATCGGATATGAGGTCGATATGGGGCTTAAGCATTACGAGCATCCCCTCTACATGCGCTTTACGTATAGCGTGTCTCAGGCTCTGGTCTGACGGTGTGCGATTATTTTTTTCTATCTCAGTGGAGTTAAAATGTTTTTGGTACCATGTCGGAACGATGGAAACGCACTTCACGCCTATCTGGGCCATGAACCTTATCGATTTGTCTGATGCGGAACTCGCAAAACCGTTCTCGGACCATGTCACATAACTCATGCCTTTGTGGAAAATCGGATAAACTATAGAAGCTTCCGTTCTGCGGTCCGCCGTAAGAGATGCTATTGCCAGGAAAACGGCTACGGCTGTGATCTGAAATTTGAACGCCCCTGATGTCGCCTTCATATTTTGCCCCCTTTTTCTATGTTGTCATCTCCGCCATTTTGAAAACTACGTTTTCAAAATGGCGAGATCTCTCAAATCCGCCGCCAAAGCGCGGCGGATGGAGGATCCGCCATCCGATGGAAAGTGGGCAAAAAAATAGCCGGGCAAACCCGGCTATAGGAACTCATTCATTTCGGCAACCCGGCTGCCATATTCCCTTAATCGGGAAATTAGGCCCGTGGCTTTGCCCCGAACGAAGTTACATCCTCAGAACTTCATCGGGGTCCCGAAGTAAAACTTCTAAGAAGTTTCTACATTCGGGACGTGCCCATCCTTTCGAATGGTTTGCTATTATCGTCTGAATATCATCTATACTTCAAAGAACTATACGTATTATATGTAAGCTTACCCTATATTTACAGTAGAAGCAATAGTTTAAATCTGGCTTTTTTATTTTTAACCGACAACCCACTATTATTTTGCCCGCTTTCTAAAACCCTTTATTGACAAATATTTCTGAAAGTGATATACTTCCCACTATTCACATAAAGTCTAATGGATAAATGTACGGAAGGAATAGGAGCGCACTTAAAATGAACCCTTCGACAGACTCAGGGTTCATCCTGAGCGACGAAGGAGTTAAAGGGTAAGGAGTCGAAGGATGAAGAGAAAAATTCTCTTTATTTCTGATTTTGACAAGACACTTTCCACAGGGGATGTAGGGTATATACTAAGCGCAAAGTTGGGAGTACCCGCTCAAGCATTCGACCGGAAGATCGAAGAAATACAGCGCAGAAACATCGTACAGCTTGGTGGAGAACTCGCGCATTTGATAACCCGGGATCCTGATTATTTTGGGAAAGTAAGCAAAGACCTTCTTTATGAAGTAGGAAAAGAGATCAAGCTGAAAAAAGGGGTTCCCGAACTAATGAATATCTTGACCGGTGGAATTGACAATTACAGTTTCAGCCCGTATATAGTATCTGCAGCGCCTAAAGAGTGTATTGAGAAAGCAGTAGAACGCGTCTTCCCTGTTGAAAATATCTACGGCACAAATTTTATTTATAAAAATGGCATCGTCCAGGATGTTGAAAGGACTAATGCCGGGCATGCGAAAGTAGCCACTCTCGACATGTTAAAGCTGAAAGAGAACGTTCCCAGGAATGCCATAGTATATGTAGGAGATGGTTCAAGCGATGTCCATGTAATGTTACACGTTTTGTCCTACAGTGGTTATACAATAACCGTTTCTCCGGCACCTTATATGGGACACATCTGTCGGAGAAGCGTAATATCTGATAATGTCCTTTCTGTCTTAGTACCTATTCTTGAAGATATGTTAAAATACGATCAAGAAAAAGTCCGGGCATACTTTGAAGGTAGGGGACATCCAATTTTAGAATGGAATAGAGCTGATACAGAGTGGTTAGATATTGCTTAACAAAAATGAAAATGGTAGTGTGAATTCTGTCTTCTTAATAGGCTGTCACGAAACTAATTTTAGCCTGTGATTACAGTGATTTTTTCCGCCAGAGGCGGATCTGCCTTTGGCAGAAAAAGAGATTACAGCGATTCCCTCGTCCAGAAGCAATCACTGAAATCTTTTCTTTAATCGCTGTAATCATAATTTCGTGATACCCTATATTCTTAAGATTGGGGGGGGGGTAGACGTGAATAAGAGCATGTATCCTATATGCAAGCGGTATGAAGGGAATCCTATTTTGACAGGTAAGGATTTTCCGCCTGAGGCCGATATCAAATATGTTTTTAATTCCGGCATCGTGAAATACAATGATATTTATATGATGGTTTGCCGGGTGGAGAATTCCGCTTTGTTTGACCGTCTTTGGATCGCGGAAAGCGCGGATGGGTTTAATTTTAAGCCGCGGCCAAAGCCGGTGGATATGCCCTATGATAATCCGAAGTTTAAGAAGTATGCCGAATCCATGATTTATGATCCGCGAGTGACAAAAATCGGGGATGTATATTATATGGTCCATGCCGCGCACTCTGGCCACACCTGTCGCCTCAGTCTGATGAAGACAGAGGACTTTAAGCAATTTCAATGGATGGGGTTTATTTCTGAAACAGATAACCGCAACGGGGTGCTTTTTCCGGAGAAGATCAACGGATTGTACGCGCGCCTTGACCGGCCCAATACCGGGGCCAGTACCGGGGATATCTGGGTGTCTTATTCTCCGGATTTACTCTTTTGGGGAAAGAGTGAATGCGTGTTTAGGACCTGGGAGGGAATTCGCTGGGCCTGGACAAAGGTCGGGCCGGGAGCCACCCCTATTAAAACACCCGAAGGGTGGCTAAATATTTTTCACGGAGTGCGTACTCAATGCAAGGCGCATTTTGTTTATCAATTGGGTGTTTGTCTTTTGGATTTGGAGGATCCGTCAAAAGTCAAGGCTATGGCTGAAGATGCAATCTTGATTCCTGAGGAGCAATACGAGCTTGTGGGACAGACTCCGAGCGTCGTGTTTACCTGCGGGGCTGTAGTGGAGGACAACGGCGAGATTAAGCTTTATTACGGCGGCGCTGATACGGTTCAATGCTTAGCTACCACAAGCATAGAGCGGCTTATCGAGGCATGTTATACCGGAAAGAGGTATCACGGTCTTCGTTAGGTTCATTTTGTAAAAAAGCTGTCACAAAACTGATTTTAACCTGTGATTACAGTGATTTTTTCCGCCAGAGGCGGATCTGCCTTCGGCAGAAAAAGAGATTACAGCAATTACACCGTCCAGGGGTAATCACTGCAATCTTTTCTTTAATCGCTGTAGTCATGATTTTGTGACGCCCTGTTTTGCAAAGAGGAGAAAGGAGAAAACATAATGCAAGAAGCTAATGTTTTTAATGGTAAGAAACCTCTGCGTGATCGTCTTCCGATTCCCATAAAGATGGCCTATAGCCTTGGCACGGCAGTTGATATGTGGGGTCTCTGGATGTACGCGTCTGTTGCTTTTGCGGTTTTTAACATGTATCTGGGTGTTCCGCCGTGGCTGGTGGGTTTGGCCCTTACATTGATACGAGTCTGGGATGCCGTTGTCGATCCTCTGGTGGGGTGGCTGTCCGATAATTTGCGTTCCAAATACGGCCGCCGGCGCCCTTTTATTCTGATCGCCGGTATTTTAAGCGGACTGATGCTCCCGATCTTGTTTTTGGTGTCGCCGTCCTGGGTGGAGATAGAATTCCTCGGCGTGTCCGCGGTGTTTTGGTACATGATACTGTCCAACATTGTTTATATTCCCATAATCAGCGCTTTTACCGTGCCTTACTACAGTTTGGGCGCGGAAATGTCGCCTGATTATGAAGAGCGCACCTCTATTATGTCCTATCGCAGCGTGGCCCAAAAGATCTCAGAATTGGGCAATTTTTATGCTTTGCGGTTTACGAACCTCGCCTGGTTTCTTATTCCGGGAACCGGACAAAAGAATACTCTCCTGGGACTGCGGGTGTACACATCAATATTTGGTGTGATAATGGCTATTTTTGCCGTAATCATTTTCTTTAGAGTTAAAGAGCGCTACTATGAGAAAGTGGTGGTGAAGGTTAAAGAGAAAATTTCCATTCTGAGCGGCTTTGGTGAGACCCTTAGGTGTAAGCCGTTCCGTCAGATGATGGTTATGGGCGGCGCCTTTACTTTGGGCACGAGCATGGTGGGCTCACTCGGTTACTACGCCACGGTTTTTTATGTAGCCGGCGGCGACAAGATTATCGGAGATAATTGGCAATTTTGGATGGGCGTGGCTTTTATGCTGGGCGGCCTTATGGGGGTTCCGCTGCATGCGATTTTGGCGCATCGGATCGGCAAACGCGAGGCGGCAGTGGTAGCCTGCTGCATAGGCATATGTGGTTACGGCGGTTCCTGGTTTTTGTATACGCCGGCGATTATCTGGCTGCAAACAATCGCGTCGTGTTTAATGGGAATGTGCGCGGCTTCTCTCTGGATGCTGCATAGTTCCATAGGCGCCGACATTATTGACTACGATGAGCTCAAAACGCATGAAAGAAGAGAAGGTTCTTTTACCGCCTGCGCTTCCTATATCCTTAAACTGGGAAATTCATTAGGGTATTACTTTTCCGGTCTTATTTTGACATGGGTGGGTTTTACCTGGAAACTTAAGGTGCAGGCCCCTGAGACCATACTCGGGATTCGCGCGAGCCTTGCTTCTTTGCCGATCGCGGGCCTGATCGTCGCTATTATTTTTGTTTTGCGCGTGCCGCTCACAAAACAAAAAACCGAGGAAATCCGCAGGAGCCTCGAAGCGCGCAGAGGCACGGTGTAAGTAGCTGCT
>MHFD01000070.1:67539-70394 GCA_001804045.1 Omnitrophica bacterium RBG_13_46_9 | reverse complement strand
TTCCCGGGCTTAAAGTTTATATAATAAAGATTTGTGCTATACCGGCAGATCTGACGTGTTAAAATTAAGGACAGACACCTTTAGCAGAGAAAAAGGCGTCTGTCCTTAATTTTTAGCCTCATGGAACCCAGTTATAATTTTCCGATATTTGGCAACAATATTTCATTGGAGGGGAGCTTATTGAGGAAGCCGGATTAACCCGCCTTCGCTCAAATACTTCCATGTTTTAGCTTCGGCGAGGTTTTTCCGCCAATAGTGCCTTTGGCAGTATTGGCGAGACCTCGCAATGCAAAATCATTGCGGGCGCTTCTATAGGTATAAATACGCGGAGCTTCAAAAAATGAATGCGGAATTTAAAGAATTAAAGTTCGGCACAAGCGGATTAAGAGATACGGTCGAAAATATGACTGATATGGAGTGTTTCATTAATGCAAGGGGTTTTATTGCGTATCTTAAAGATGCAGGAGAATTTAAAAAAGGTGATACTGTAGCTTTAGGTGGAGATAGAAGACCCAGCACGTATAAGATAAAAAGGGCTGTTGCGGCCGCTATTTTTGATATGGGCGGTATAGTAGACGATCAAGGGCAGGTTCCCAGTCCTGCTTTAGCAAATTACGCAATGTGCAATAATATGGCCAGTATTATGGTTACAGGCAGTCATATACCGGCGGATAGGAATGGCATAAAGTTTACAAAGCGTTCGGGAGAGATATTAAAATCGGATGAGCCGGGTATTTTGGAAAATATAAGAAAAGAAAGGATAAAAGTTTATTCTATTGCTGAAGGGTTTTCAATTTTTGATAAAAAGGGAGCTTTTAAGGCGACATTTGAGCCTAGGTTTAATGAGCTCTTAAAAGCTGAGTGTCATACAGGTGAGTCCAGCGAATTATATATAGATAGGTATAGAAGTACTTTCGGGAATGAATTTTTTCCTGAAGGGACAAAGATATTTCTATATCAACATTCTGCCGTAGGCAGAGACATCGTAAAAGAGATCTTTGAAAGTTTAGGCGCGGAAGTATTTGCGCCTGATATTGAGATAGAGAATGTTCCTTTAAGAAGTGATGAGTTTGTTCCGGTTGATACTGAAAGTGTTTCCGATAAGACTTTAGGCATCTTTAAGAGGGTTCTCGCGGAAAATGATCTTGATATCGGGATAACATTAGACGGTGATTCGGATAGACCACTTCTGGTTTACAGGGAATATGAAGAAGGTAGACCTGTGGACAACGTAAAATATATAACCGGTGATATTTTAGGATTACTTGCCATATTGGGTTTGGAAAAATTAAATATAAAGGTAGATGCCGTGTGTGTTCCTGTTAGCGCAAATGATTCTATTATAAGGATTTGTAAAGACAAAGGCATAGAACTCTCCCAGACCAGGATAGGGTCCCCTTTTGTCATCGCCGCAATGAATGATTCTATTGAGAGTCACCCGGGTGAATGGAATGTGTTTGCATGGGAATCGAATGGTGGTTTTTTAACAGGGACCGATCTTAAGATTGGAGGCAAAACTCTTAAGGCTTTACCTACGAGAGACGCAGTGCTCCCGCTTTTAATTGTTATGCATTTGATCGTAAAAAGCAGGAAGAGCGTTTCAGAATTAATAAAAACACTTCCTTCAAGGTTCACGCATGCGGATAGGGAAAAAGCATTTCCTATGGAAATAGGCAAGGCTATAATCAGTTATTTGACCCCCAAAGATTTGAATGACAGAGAAGAATTGGAAAAAATCAAAAAGAGGATAAGAGAAGTATTTCTTAATGAGGATGGTTTTGGGAGGCCTAAAGAATTAAATTATACAGACGGCATAAGAATACTTTTTGATAATGGTGAGATATCACATCTGAGGCCCTCCGGAAATGCGCCGGAATTCAGGAATTATGCCGTTGCGGGTTCGCAGGATCGAGCGAGGGAAATAGTGCGGATAGGGATTGAGAAGGTAATACCGAAGTTGGCTGAGATTGCAAAAATTGCGACAGTCGCTTCAGAACGCACCCCAAAGCAAAGCCTCTAGTCCAATCTCCCGGAAGAATAAACTAGACTAGGCACACCCTACCTTACCAGAAACACCATTTTTTTTGCAAGGACAGCGCTTCAAAGCTTTGCTTTGGGGTGCATTCTTCCGCTTGCCGCTCCCTCGGGGATAGGCGCCCCTCCCCCGCATTTATTATTCTTTAGCGGGACCCCGCAGCGCGATAGCATCGGCGGGGCGGTCGCTGTGACAGTCGCTTCAGAACGCACCCCAAAGCAAAGCCTCTAGTTAAGTAAAAAATAGTTAGATTTATTGCTTGAAATCTAGCTTTATTATGATAGAATAACATCTGGAAAATGCGGAAAACGTTGTTACATACCTGTTACATTAATGTTACATTTCTGTTACCACAAAAATCAAAAACTGTGATATAATAGAGTTAGAAAAAGCTTAATAAAGAGATTTTAAAAGCTATTAGTAAAGTGATGAAAGGAGGTGAGAACAATGAAGAAGTTAATGGGAATTATTGCAGTAGCGATTTTAATTTGCACAGCAGTTTACGCCGAGGAAGCTACAACTACCACCGATGTAACGGTAACGGTAAGCGGTATATTCAGCATCGAGTTCTACACTGATGCGAATGTACTTTATACAAATAGCGTTCCGTTCCCCACAATCAACGAGACAAACATGGAAGATGCGATGATATATCCGACTGGCAGAACACCCGGTGATGGACTGAACGACGTCGGACTACTTTGCAGGTCAAATAAGGGGGTAAACTGGAGGCTGAAGATCCACCTGGATAGCGCCACAGCCGGTTTCACAACCGATAACTTGGCGGTTTACATACCAGGGACTGTGACCTACCGGAATG
>MHFD01000070.1:45344-67505 GCA_001804045.1 Omnitrophica bacterium RBG_13_46_9 | reverse complement strand
CTGGTATCAGATGTTCAGTGCAGCCGAGCCTATTTATATAGCCGATGTGAACCATATCAACAATACACCGTTTGGCACGCTTATGACATTGAGCTATGCTATCCTACCGCAGGGGAAAGCTACTATCAACTTTGGAGAACCCGGTGCATATGATATAGGTGGCGGAAACGTGCTTGCTGCAAATTCATATACAGCTACTGTAAAGTACACGATGACTACCAATTTGTAATTAGATATTTCTATATAAATTGGATAAGTCAATCTATAATAAAGGGGGCGGTGTCCGCGAATAACCGCCCCCTTTATTTTTATGTGCCTAAAGACGTTATAAAGACTACTTAATATAGACTTAGGAGCATATTACACAAAAGGATATATTAGGAGTCTGCTTATCTGTTAATGCATGTCTTATCTTGCAGTTTATCTCCTTTATAATAAAGGAGTAATGACACAAATAAACGGGGGCGCTATTGACGATTGCGTATTTATATGGTATATTCTAATACTTATACTTCAATAATATATTATATAAGGACAATTTTTTGGATAAAATGAAGACCATTGGATATATAACCATAATCATATTACTGGCCACATCTCTATTGACCACCGTGGATGCGGTATACGCGGAGGAGAAATACGAAGATGTCCTGGCTTCGGTTGTTGTCGGCTCCGTATTCCAGGTGACAGTCGATAACAGCTCCCTTAACTTCGGTTCCGCGGAATCCGGCCAGAGGGTCGAGCTTTATCCGGACCGTTACTACAATCAGGCCACCTGTATTTCTAATCATGGCAAGACCTGGTACCTTAAGATGTATGCGCAGAACGACCTCGTGGGGGCCAGCAGCAAATATGTTATTTCCAGGGAAAGCATTGAATGGTATGTCTCATGGACAAACGGCTCCGGTGTCAAAGTGGAGGGCTGGCATAATTTCGAGGAGGATACGCCGTCGCTTGTATACACAAGCGGGTTTGAGGATAATTACGGCGGAGAGGTATTTCTACAATTTAAATATGCCCTGACCGTCCCGGGCGAAGCCACAAGCGACAGTTATTTCACGGTCATATCCTACACGCTGACAGAATCGCCATAATATCGGATGCGGTTACCGCTCGGGTGGCCGCAATACTCGAATATGATAAAGACCAAAAACGTGAAAGACAGTATGAAGATTTTTATAATAGCGGTGATCATCTCGGCATTTGTGATTCCCATGAAGGACGCGTGCGCCATTTTCCAGCTCACTGTCGGCGGCAGGGACATAGATTTCGGATTTATGAAAATAGGGGAATGGAAGGAACTGACCGATGAGGGTTATTATCAGAATGAGATAACGTGCCAATCCGACAAGGGGAATACATGGTATCTTAAAGTGCATCTTTTGACCCCTTTTGAGAGCGGAGAAAACGATATAGAACCGTCACGCTTCAAATGGAAGGTCGTGGAAGTCGTAGACGGTAACGGCATCATCACGAACGAAGGCATGTTCAACGATTTCAGTCAATCCCCCAACGTAGTATATACAAGCGGCGGCGATGACTCAAACGGCGGAGAAGTCAAAGTAAGGCTAAGCTATGGTCTGCAGATACCGACAGGACAGGCCGCCGGCAATTATCGGGTATATCTAAGGTATACATTAAGCGAGACTCTTTAGAAGTTTGGTAGCGCTGACGCACCGGTTTAATCATAGAAAGAAACTGTAATGAAGAGGAAGATTTTTGTATCGCTGCTTATCATGAGCTTCATATCTCTTTTTTCGGAATGCGCGTTTGCTTTTAAGGTCAACATAGACCAGCCGAAGATATTACTCGAGATAGCTCCAGGCGAGAAAAAGAGCTCTTATATCAACGTTGACAGCTATGATTCCAAGGACTCTATGGTTGTGGACGTCTATACCCAGGATATCATGTACCTTCCGGATGGAAGCAACGATTTTCTGCCGCCCGGGACTACACCCTGGTCCTGCGCAGACTGGATAAAGCTGAACCCTACGGGGTTTGAGTTAAAGCCAAACAACGAACGGGTCGTAAAATTTGAAGTCAAGGTGCCGCCCGACGCCAAAGGCGGCAAGTACGCGGTGATATTTTTTGAGGTTTCCCCGCCCAGGGATATAAAGGACCTTAACGCTCCTGTGTCGAGCGTGAGGCTGGGTTCCATAATTTTAGTTACCATAAAAGGCACCGAAGTCTATGAGGCGGAATTGCGCGGGCTTATAGCAAATAAGGATGAGGAAAAAAGCGAAGTCAACGTATCCTGTGTTATTTATAACGGAGGCAATATATTAACCCGACCAAAGGGAGAAATTATATTGATGGATACCGCGGGCAAAGAGCTTGACAAGAAGGACCTGAATCCTATAAACGGCGGCGTATTGCCGAATACAAATAGAACATTCACGGTCAAATGGTCCCTTGATATCTTTGAAGAGAAGAAGGATTACATATTTCAGGCTACTATAGATTATGGGGGCGAAGTCCTGCTTGGCGGACAGACATATTTTGTAAGAGATTAACTTTAGACCGTTGGGATATCACAAAACTTATTTGTAAGCGGTTACACGGATTAGGAAATAGCAGATAAAATCGGATTCTTCTAGTCCGTGGTTACTTACGTGATAACCTAATAGACAAGGAGATACAGTCAGGATTAAATGGGATATAGTCTCCTTTTTAATATCGAAAAATGGTTAAGATTATAAAAAGTTATATAATCCTGCCGTTGGCGATTCTAGCCGTCAGCTTTCTTGTGAATACCGGCTTTTCAGTTAATTTATATGCCGAAATCAACGAGAAAGAAGGGGAGATTTTATGCCTTATTGAGGAAGGTGTCATTAATTATGAGAACCAGAAGTATCTCTTTGCTTTGCAGAAGTACCAGGAGGCGATGGCTATTGCCGGTAACGCTCTTATTGAAACGCCCGATAATAGGCGTATTTTAGCCCTTAAGGAACTTCTGGAAAATAAGATCAGGCAGTGCAGGTCGAAGATAGATAAGATCGAAGAGGGTATTGACACCCGCTTTACCTACAAAAGAGAGCTGGAGAAGGTATATGTATTGATCGAAGAAGCCGATCGGGACAGGGCCGGTGACAGATTTTATATAGCTTTGAAGAAATATAATGATGCTAAGGAGAAGATCAAGCTTGTATTGAAAAATATCCCGGACTGGCAGGAAGCGAAGCTCTTAATGGATCTGACCGATAGGAAAATAGCCTCATGCAGGGAGCGGATAGACAGCCTGGACATGCAAGCCGGTTCAGAAAGAGTATTTTCCGGAAAGATAGAAGAGATCATGGGCATGATAGAGAGGGCGTCTCAGGATGAGGAAGCCGGAAGATATCTGATAGCCCTGGGAGGGTATTCGAGGTCTTTAAAGATGCTCGGAGAGCTTGAGAAAGAACATCCTGAGAAGATGCGCATCCGCCTCGTTAAGGAGATAGCCGAGATAAAAATCAGTGAATGCAGGAAAAAGATAGACCGGATAGAAAAAGAGATCGAATCAGGTATTGCGCCGGAGCCGCCAAAAAGCGTCTCTGAGAAGCCCCGGCCTGCCGAAGAAGCCGTTGAAGAGAAGGAAGAGCCGGTCAGCCGGATCCGCGAGGCCGAAGAGGCCCGGCCATACGAAGAACCGGTTCAGAAAAAAGAGATACCCGCCGAAGAAAAACTGCCTATTAAAAAGAAGATTGTCGCGGAAGAACCTAAGCCAAAGCCCGCCGTAGAAAGAAAGGAAATAAAAATACCGCCCGTACATTCATACATAGCGGGATACGCCAAGACCCTTGCCGGGAAAATAGGCGCGTTTATCGCCGAATCGAGAGAATCCGGTAGGGAGAATATGGAAAAGGCTAAGCTGGCGGACAGCGAGCGGAACACCGGATTAAAAGAGAGGGTGGAAGATATATTAGCCGGTTTAAAGAAGAGGCTGAAGGAGAGAAAAGAGACGATTATAAAAGAGAGGGAAATCAGGAAGGCCCGCCCCGTAGAGACGGCTGGATTGCCCGTAGAAGAGAAAGAAGAGCCGGTGAGCCGCATACGCGCGGCCGAAGAAGCCGGGCCATACGAAGCGCCTGTCGCGAAAAAAGAGGTACCCGCCGAAGAAAAAGCGCCTCTTGAAAAAAAGCCTGTCGCGGAAGAACCTAAGCCAAAGCCCGCCGTAGAGAGAAAGGAATTAAAGATACCGCCCGTACATTCATACATAGCGGGATACGCCAAGACGCTTGCCGGGAAAATAGGCGCGTTTATCGCCGAATCGAGAAAAACGGGCAAGGGTGGTATGGAAAAGGCGGATCTGGCCGACGGCAAAAGAAAAGCCGACACAAAAAAAAGGCTAGAGAATATATTAAGTACTTTAAAGACAAAATTCAAAAATATGAGATCAAAAGCAGCGCAGAGATTCGAACGTCCGACCGAAGTTGCGGAGAAAAAGCCGTTGGAAAAGGAACACGCTGCCGCGAAGGGTGTTGCGGAAGAGCCGGAAGCCGGACCGCCTGTATCCCAGCCAGAGGAAGAGCCGGAAGAAATAGCACCGGCAAAGAAGCCGCGGATGACGCTTCCGATTGTGTTAAGTTTGGACGATTACAGGGTAGCGGACGATATTAAGATTATCATAGATGGCCAGCAGGTCGATGGCGTGAAAGCCCTGGTTAGAAACGACGATATATGGGTTAACGTGAAGGAACTGGCAGGAGCCTTAGGCACGACTTTGATTTACGAAAAGAAGAACAAATTCATTATATTGAGGACAGACGGCATGCCGCTTGGTTTCAGGATAGGCGACGGAGTGATAATGTTCAGGGATACGCCTTTTTACGCCCTGGATAGGCCCGTATTGCTTTTTGCGGATGAGCCTTACGCGGGATTTGACGCGCTTGGGATTTTATTCAATATCAGCGTGGATTGGCGGCCGTCCGAGAAATGCCTTATTTTTGAAAGCATCTATAAGAAAGAAGAGGCATTTACGGTATTTACAAAGCCGAAACCTCAAGAGCTGATCGATAAAGAAAAAGCCGCTATGCCCCCGCCGGTTCCGGAGGTAGAGCATTTCGAGATGAAAAGACTTATTCCGTATGTACCGAAGGAGCTCAAACCCGATATGAACATGAGGGTGATGAACTCGATGAATTATCTCTACAATAATGACCCCCTCAACAAAAAGCGCGTAAGGACCGAATATATTACCATGTCCGGAAAAGTATATGACTACACCTTTGACTCCCACTTTCAGTGGAGAGACGAGGTCACCGGCAGTCTGGTCAATAAGGAAAAGTTCATAGGGATATACGGAAACGGCATGTGGCTTAAGATGCTCGGTCTTTATAAAGATTTGGCCCCCTTGCGCTCGCAGTCAGAAGGGTATGAGGGCTTTGAGTTTACAAAATTTTACAGTCCTTTCGTCGCAAGGATGTGGGGAGGATGGAAGGAGATCAATGTGACGGCTACGTCTGGCGATGTGGGCAGCGTAAAATATTTCGGAAGAATAGGCGGAGTAGGTCAAAGATATAAGTCGGACCTGTTAGACCTGCGCGGCGAGGTCATGGGTGTCGTCAACGAGGCGGAGACGACATTGAAAAGAGGAAAGACAGACTTTCCGCGCCGAAACGTCGTCTATTTTGCAGACGGGACTTTTCATCTGCCTGCGGATTTTAGCCTATCCGGCCAATATGCCGGCTGCAATTATAACCCCGATAATCTGAAAGAGGAACTTATACAGGATAAGAACTGGCGGTTGGAAGGTGTGTGGGACAGGGCCAAGAAGGATAATTTTTATCTGAAAAGCGAATATGAATTTGTGGGCACGGACTACGCCTCTATCGGGATACCCTCAAACTATCAGGATTATAAAGGGTGGTCTGTTTATGGCAGATATGCGCCCTCAAAAATCGTTCAGCTGTCCGCCAGATATCAAGAGTCGCAGGATAATGTCGACGATGTGGATTCGCAGCCCACAAGGGATGATAAATATTTTTCTTCCAATATCAGCTATAATTTCCCCACCAATACCGGTTTAAATTTTGGCTGGACCAGAAGTTACGTGGAGACTACGGGCCCGGGCCAGGAATATATAGAATTACAGGCCTCTTTAAGCGATTCTTACAGAGCCACCGTTTCTCAGAACTTCGGGAGTTTAAGTTTATATTTTAGTTATGACAGATATCATGTAAACGCCATCGGCAGCGATACGGATAACTGGTCGGATACCTACAGCGCTTCCTTATATAAGTTTTTACCTACACACAGGGGCTCTTTTATAAGGCTGCGGCACGAACTGAAGAAAATGTGGTATATGGCCTCAGGCAATTTTACTACAATAACAAACGATACGGATCTTTCATGGAGGTACTATTTTACGAGAGATCTTTATGTGTATAACACATGGATTTTGAGACAGACAGAGACGGGCGCTACCGCGGATACGGCTTATATTTCCGCGAAAACTGGGGCGTTTTGGAAGCTTGACAATAACCTGGCCGTAGGCACCGATTTTACATTTGACCAGAGGGAGCTGAACAACCCTTCAAGGAAAGATTGGAATGAATGGCAGATACTCTTCAGGTGCAACTGGGGATTCGACTATAACAGCCCATATAAGTGGGCAAAGATAAAGGGCTATGTTTTCAGGGACTTAAACGCTAATGGCGTATTTGACAGTGGCGATGAAGGCATAAAGGACGCGCTTATTATAATCCCCGACGAAATCATGGCACAGACGGACAAGAAGGGCCACTATTATATGAATGAGATAATCCCCGGTTCCAAGACCGTGAAACTGGATGTGAAGACGCTGCCCATGGAGCTGGCGGTGCTATACGACAATGTCGTCGAAGTCGATATTAAAAAGTCACAGACGGAAGAGGTGAATTTTCCGCTTGTGGTGCTGGGCTCTCTTAGAGGAAGGGTATTTGTGGACGAAAACGAGAACGACATTTACGACATAGGCGAAGAGGGCCTGGAAGACGTGGATGTTGTCCTTGGACCGGAAGGCCGCTGGACACGGACGGATGAGAACGGAAAATTTTCTTTCGATTTCGTGAAACCAGGCGCGTTTGAACTCATGATAAACCCCAGCAAGATCCCCATTCGGTATAAGCTTATATCGGACAGAAAAAAAGAAGGCATTCTCAATCAGGGGGAGGATATCGAGGATTTAAGTTTTATCGTCCGTTTGAGACCGGTAGTCAAGAAGGTATTTTAGACCGGGATATCTACACGTCATTTTTTATCTACTCCGAATACACAAAACCTCACAGAATATGAACCTTCGCGCTATTTTTAGAGCGCGCCGCAAATCGTATATAAATTTATTTCCCTGCCGGCCTTTAGCGTTTTCTCAACTCGCGGAATAGCCGTTTCCACGAAATCCTTTTTGAGTTCTTTATATAAAGGCGCCTGTTTTACCTCTTCCGTGGGGGTGTTATATTCTGTTTGCCGGGGAGCTACTGTCACGTAGATCGTTGTCGCAAGAGACGCTGTTTCGGAAAAAACCGGGGGCGATGCTATATTTATTGAGATAAGCGCTATTGCAGCCGTTAATATAAACCTCCTCAATATCTTCATTTTCGTGCCTCCTTTCGGTAGCTCAGCCGTCATATCAGCCATAACCTTGTGCTGACTTAGACCTGTAGCTTTGCGTCGCCTCCTTTCGGAGGCTTTGCCTTTATCGAGGGGCAAGACCGTCTATGTCAAGCCTTCTCTGTATTCAGAAACTCTCTTAAGAATCTTGTTCTTCAGGTCCTCTTCGTTTTTGATATCCTTTCCGTCTATGGCAAGCTCTTTCATGGCCTCCACCATGGCACGAAGGATTTTGATTCTGGAGAGTTTGATGCCTGTGGTGAATAGCGAGTCCTTGCCTATCTTATCGAGATAGTCAATATCATCTCTATTCATTATCGCTATCACCCTGTGCAAAGTATTGTCATCGTGGTTCATCGTATATCACCTGCTTACATTTGAGTTGCGCCAACCACAGGGTTGACGTAAGTCATGTCCTCATGAGATCCCTCGCTTCGCTTCCCTCGCGGCCTATATGATAATTGTGGTGTTCGGGACTTCCTTCGGTCGCGGGGTTAATTCGACCTTATCCCGGATGATGAAAATTCTTTAGAATTTCTCCGGGATCCCGAAGAATCTCTTTAAGGAGAATCTCCATTCGAGATGACTTACACCAACCACAGGGTTGTTGTAAGTCATAGCCTCATTAAAAGGCCCTACTCCGCGAAAGAGTAGGGCCTAGAAATAAAATAGCCAGGCAAATCCTGGCTATCAAAGTTCATTTCTTCGGTAACCCAGCCACCTTTACAGCGTAGAGTCACTGTTTAAGGTCTGAGGCTTTGCCCCGAATGAAGATTCTTCTCGCGAACTTCATCAGGGTCCCGATGACAATCTTCTTTGAGATTTTCTCTCGGGACGTCCCACCCTTTCGGGAATGGTTTGCCATGTACCATAGGTACATGGCACCATGAACCGTGGTTCATGGTGCCTTTTTCGGAAATAGTGTTAAATTGTCAAAGTGCTAACTTGTGCCTACACTATTAAGTATAATGAATTACACTGTTAAGTCAATAGATAGCAAGCTTGCTTTTTTATCTCTAACTTTATTATATTCCTCGAGTTTTAAGCTGAAAAAAGCGTTGGCCCAGGACCAAAAGGTGTTTTTGTCCTGTTCTTCCAGAATCTCATTTACCCATGAACCAGAAAGTCACGCCTGTAAGGGCGCGGATGAATGGCTTTCGGTTCAGGGTTCCGCTCCACCGATAGAGCGGAACCCTGTAAAAAGAGAAGCCACCGCTGTAAGGCGGTGGAGCTTCACATCCTTTATGTCCATAGCGCCTTTCTCCAGAAGTATGGCCCCTATCCTCTTGTGGACAAAACCGTTGGATTTAGCTTCTCTTTGTTCAATAGGAGCTTGCTCAAGCTGCTATTTTGATATAAGGCCTTTCTCAAGGACCGGTTCTCCGAATTTTTTCTTTTTTGTAATATTATACCCATAATATGGCATTATACATCAAATCAGGGAAAGGGTTAATAAATTAAGCCCGGTTTTTATCATTGACTTAGTTTCTTTTTGTGGTATGATTTTTTATAGATAGGTTATCGGGATACCGAAATGCGCTATTGTCGGGAAAGACGATACATAATTACAATCTATGCACGGAAATTATGTAAGAAGAATGAGAGCAGATTTATTGATCGGGGTTAAAATAATATGAATTATGTCAAAACAGGTTTGCTTCTTGTTATATTGACTTTGCTTCTGGTCTGGATAGGCGGTATTTTTGGCGGGCCTAACGGCGCAGCGATCGCGTTTGTCATGGCTTTAGTCCTGAATGGCGTAAGTTACTGGTATAGCGACAGGATCGTCCTGTCTTTATATAAGGCAAAGGAGATCCCTGAAAAGCAGTTTTACCACCTTTATGATCTCGTAAAGGAATTGACCCGCTCGGCAAATCTACCTATGCCTAGGATGTATATGATTGAACAGAGGTCGCCGAACGCTTTTGCTACCGGAAGGAACCCACAGAAAGCGGTAGTCTGCGTTACAAGGGGATTATTGGAGTTATTGGATGAGGATGAACTGAAAGGCGTCCTGGCCCACGAGCTGGCTCACGTAAAAAACAGGGATACGCTTATCATGACAGTTACGGCGACTTTAGCGGGAGCGGTCATGACGCTTGCGTATATGGCCAGATGGGCCGCCATATTCGGCGGATATTCGCGTGACAGACGAGAATCGGGAAACATGATTTCCCTTTTGTTTATTTCCATACTCGCGCCCATTGCGGCGCTCATTGTTCAGCTTGCTATTTCGCGCTCAAGAGAATACGAGGCGGACAGGCAAGGCGCATACTTCGCGAAAGACTCTATGGGGTTGGCGAGCGCTTTGGGAAGGCTAAAAGAAGCCTCAACGGTTTATCCGATGCAGGCCTTGCCCCAAACGGCGCATCTATTCATAGTGCATCCTTTTCGGGCCAACATTATCACAAACCTTTTTTCCACTCACCCGCCTATCGAGGAGCGAATACACAGACTTCAGGAGATGAAGACTTAAGGCCCTCGGCAATGTCTGGTGTCTTAAGTATTTCACAATCGCCGGACGCCGGATTCCGCGATACCGTAGATAATTTTCCCAATAATCTTGTATTTCTTTTAAAACAGTGATATCATTACTTAATAAATATTCAAAAAAATTTAATTTTTGAAAAAATGGAAGAGTTGATTTTGGAAAAACGGTTCGGCAATATCGAAGAGAACTGGTCCGGGTTCAAGGGATCAAGCGTCTGCATTATACAGGCCCCGTATGAGGGCACCGTTACGTACGTAAAAGGCGCCGCCAATGGCCCGGAGGCGATTATCGAGGCGTCTCTCAATATGGAGCTTTTCGACGAAGAGTTGCAGCTGGAGACATATAAAATAGGTATATGCACAAATCTGCCGCTGGGAACCGGTTCCGCCATGCCGCCTGAAGAGGTCATAAACAAGGTAAACAGTTCCGTAACGGATGTCCTTAAGGCTGACAAGTTTCCTGTGGTTTTAGGCGGGGAACACTCCGTGAGCATAGGAGCGGTCAGGGCTGCGAAAAAGTTTTTTAAGAAACTTTCCGTACTCTTCCTGGATGCGCATTACGATCTTCGCGATGAATACATGGATTCAAAATATAACCATAGTTGTGTAGCGAGAAGGATCCAGGAGATATGCCCTATAGCGGAAGTCGGCGTAAGAAGTCTCTGCAGAGAGACAAAAGATTTTTTAAACCAGGATCCCCCGAATATAAAGGTTTTTAGCGTTTATGATATTCTGAAAAACCCGGACTGGAAACAGGCGGTAAGCAAATCATTGACAGACGCGGTTTATATAACGATAGACCTCGATGTCCTCGACCCTTCTATCATGCCCTCTGTCGGCACACCTGAACCCGGAGGCCTGGGATGGTATGAATTGTTAAGTTTTTTAAAGACAATAACTTCCGATAGAAAGATCGTGGGATTCGATATAGTCGAGCTATCGCCTAAAGAAGGTTTCGTGGCGCCGGACTTTTTAGCCGCAAAACTGATTTATCGGCTTTTGGGGTATATATTTGTCAATAGGAAATAAAAGAAAAATCAAATATCAAATATAAAATTTTAGAAATGTAAAAAGGCATTAACGGATGATGCTTGCCAACAGAAAAAAACTCCTGGTTCCCAAAAAGATGTTTCTAACCAAAGGCGTAGGGACGCACAAGGAGGAGTTGCGCAGTTTTGAGCTGGCTTTGAGAGATGCCGGTACAGAAAAGTGCAACCTTGTTACGGTATCAAGTATTTTACCGCCGGAGTGTAAGATCATATCTAGAAACGAAGGCATCAAGGAGCTGGTGCCGGGCATGCTGACATTCGTTGTTCTGGCGCGCTGCTCCAGCTGTGAACCGCACCGGCTGATAGCGGCGTCCATAGGATGCGCCAAGCCCGCTGACCCGAATGTATATGGGTACCTTAGCGAACATCATGCTTACGGTGAGACAGAGAAAATAGCCGGTGACTACTCGGAAGACCTAGCCGTTTCAATGCTTGCCTCTACGTTGGGAATAGAATTCGACGAGGACAAGGCCTGGGACGAGAAGAAGGAAGAATTTAGAATAAGCGACAAAATCGTCCGAACCACAAACATTACCCAATCGGCCGTGGTGGGGCCGGGTAATGATTACACCACGGTCCTGGCCGCAGCGGTTTTTATATTTTAACCAAAGACCTGCGGGCCTCAACCGGACCTCAACCCTGTGCGACAAGCCAAAATTTCAAGACCCGCGGATCATCATTCACGGCTATTATCCATATACCTGCGCAGTGCCCCAACGATTTACCCATGAACCAGAAAGCCACGCCTGTAAGGGCGCGGATGAATGGCTTTCGGTTCAGGGTTCCGCTCCACCGATAGAGCGGAACCCTGTAAAAAGAGAAGCCACCGCTGTAAGGCGGTGGAGCTTCACCTCAAGGGGCCGCATAAATATTACCGATGATAAATCAGCATAGATTCTATAGAATTTGGGTAAATTCGGACTTAGTCAATTTTACGGTACAGGACGGGCAAACCGATATTTCTATATCAGCCGAAAGGTATTTAAAGGATAAGGCTAAAAAGTTGATATCGCGATACAGAAGCGATATCATGCATTACATAAAGATAAAGCCGGAATTTGAATTCAGCCTGGAACCTTTGCCTTTAGACGGGGATGCGCCTGCCATAGTAGGTGCTATGCTGAAAGCATCCTTCCTTGCGGGTGTGGGACCCATGGCTGCCGTAGCAGGGGCCATAAGCGAGTTTGTCGGAAGGGACCTTTTAAAATTCACAAACCAAATTATATTGGAAAACGGAGGGGATATATTCATAAAGACGGATGAAGAAAGAAGGATCGGGATATATGCAGGCGATTCACCTTTGAGCGGGAAGATCGCCATTAGAATAAAACCCGATTCGACCCCTCTCGGGATATGCACTTCGAGCGGCACGGTAGGTCATTCCTTAAGTTTCGGGAAAGCCGACGCCGTTTCTGTTGTGGCCAGGAACGCTTTCCTGGCGGATTCATGCGCTACGGCAACGGGCAATAGGGTCAATACCGAAAACGATATAGAGAAAGCGTTAAATTTTGTGAAAAGCATTGAAGACGTCATAGGGGCTGTGGTAATATATAAAGACAAGATAGGGACAATAGGGGATATCGAATTAGTGTAAATAATATTAACCAATCTGATACGCGGTGATACGCGTATCTAGAAAGAGACGGATCGAAGCGATATGTCGGTATGTATAAAAAACATGAGGGATAAACGATGATATCGAAAAGGATAGTATTAAAATTTCCGCCCAAACTGGTTGACAAACCGATTGTCTACAAGCTGGTCAAGGATTTTGATTTGGTTTTCAACATCTTAAGGGCAAAGGTGACCCCGAAAGAGGAAGGGGAGCTTGTAATTGAGCTAAAAGGCAAAAAGCAGAGGTATGCCGAAGGGATAAAATATCTTAAAGAGTTGGGCGTGAAGACCCAGCCCTTAAGTCAGGACGTAACGCGTGATGAGAAGCGTTGTACTCACTGCGGTGCGTGCGTTACGATATGTCCCACGGACGCACTTTATATGGATAAGAAGAGCATGAAGGTGATTTTTGAATCGGCAAAGTGCATTGCCTGCGAATTGTGCGTCAAGGGGTGCCCGCCACGCGCCATGAAGGTTAAGCTCTAAATACATAGATGAACCGTTTCGCGGGACCCGCAAAGCAATAATAGATGATCGCGGAGAAGCGTCGCCAAAACCTGCCTATTATTGAGAAAATAGATATTAAGTGCTCACCCGTTTCTATTTATGCCCTTTTCAAAGATCTGCCTTACAGCTCTTTTCTCGATAGCGCGCTCAATTCGCATAGCCTTGGCAGATTTTCATTTATCGGCATGGAACCTTTCCTTGTTTTCAAATCAAAAAAAGACAGAATAATATTGGATTGGACGACAAAACAAGAGATATCGAGGGGAAATCCCTTTATCATTCTGAAGGGCCTGTTCGAGAAATTCAGAATAGATTCACAGGACTTCCCGTTTCCTTTTATCGGAGGGGGTATCGGCTATTTTTCTTATGAGCTGAAGGACTTCAACGAGAGCCTTCCGGACCGGGCCGTCGACGATATTAATATACCCGACTGCATTATGTGTTTTTACGATTGCATCCTGGCTTTTGACCATTTTAGCGGGGAATCCTTCATAATATCTTCGGGTTTACCCGAAAAAGGAGAGAGAAGGCTGTATAGGCGAAGAGCAAGGCTTGAAAACGTGAGAAATAGAATATATGCCCTGACCAAGACACGGCCAGAACAGGCACCGGCGGCTGCCGGACGCGTTGTGAAAAAACCTATGCTTGAGCGATTACAGCCGGCCTACTGTCTTGGGTCGAATTTCACGAAAGATTCTTACCTTAAAGCGGTTGAAAATGCCAAAGAATATATAAAAGCGGGAGACATTTATCAGGTTAATCTGTCACAAAGATTCAAGGTCCCGTTTAGCATAGACCCTTTTGATCTATATAGCATTCTACGTACCATAAATCCGGCGCCATTCGCGTGTTTTCTTAACTTTGGCGATGTAAAAGTGGTAAGCGCGTCTCCCGAGAGGTTCTTAAAAAAAGACGCACGCCGGATACAGACGCGGCCCATAAAAGGGACCAGGCCCCGCGGAAAAGATGGGGGTGAAGACGCAAGGTTAAAAGAGGAGCTTATCTCAAGCGCAAAGGATAAAGCCGAAAACCTGATGATCATAGATCTGGAGCGTAATGACCTCGGACGTATTTGTGAATATGGCAGCGTGCGCGTCACGGAATTTATGGCCTGCGAAAAATATGCGACGGTATTTCACCTTGTTTCGACTATCGAAGGGCAGCTTAGGGGTGAAATCGACTCGATAGACTGTCTGATTAACTGCTTTCCGGGCGGCTCTATCACAGGGGCCCCTAAAATCAGGTCGATGGAGATTATAGAGGAACTGGAACCGGTTAAACGTTCGATTTACACCGGATCTGTAGGCTATATCAGCTTTAACGATAATATGGATACGTCCATAGTGATAAGGACTTTTATAATAAAGGGGAACGAGACGTATTTTCAGGTGGGAGGAGGCATAGTATACGATTCCGATCCCGAAAAGGAATACCAGGAGACTCTCGACAAAGCCAAGGCGCTGATCGAAGCGGTTTCTTATTCAAGAAAAAAACATTCTCTCAGTATCTAATAAAAGAAAAATATTCATTGCTTTCTAACCACTTCCGCCAGAGGGCGGATCCGCCTCGGGCGGAAGACGCTAGGCGTGATTTAAGGCCAACCCATGAAAATAGCATATCTGGACGATAAATTCGTCCCGTTAGACAGGGCCAAAGTTTCTATTTTGGACCGTGGTTTCCTATACGGTGACGGTGTTTTTGAAACTATGCGTTCGTACAGGGGAACCGTATTCCGTTTGGAAGAGCATGTGGGAAGGTTATCGAGGGCGCTTAAAATCATTCATATCGATTTAAAACTTAGGTTCTCAAAAATAGAAAAAATCATATATAACTTGTTGGACAGGAATAAACTGTCTGCCTGCGACTGTGGCGGAAAAGACGCGTATATAAAGATTATCACAACAAGGGGAAGGTCATCGGGGTTGTTGGCCCCGCCCGGCAGAACCCGGGCTACCTTTGTAGTTTATGCCTTGCGTTATGACCCGCCTCCAAAACGAGTCTATGAAGAGGGGATTAAGACGGTTATTTCTAAAGAGGGGACTAACGAAAGATCCGTAATTGCGGGATATAAGACGCTCAATTACCTGCATAATATTTTGTGTCGCTACGAAGCCGTGAAGAAAGGCTTTGAAGACGCCGTGCTTATAAATACGAAAGGCTTTGTAAGCGAAGCTTCGAGCTCAAATATATTTGTTGTTAAAAGAAAAGAATTATTCACCCCTTGCCTCAAATCGGGTTGCCTTGCCGGCATAACAAGGAACGAAGTTACCCGTATTGCGAAAAGGATTTTAAAGTATAAAACTAAAGAAAGTTATGTTAAAATATCTGACTTATATAACGCTGACGAAGTATTTATCACAAATTCCTTAGCTGAAATTATGCCTGTTGTAAAGATTGATAACCGCGCTATCGGTAGCGGAAGACCCGGCCCTGTCACAAAAGAGGTGATAGCGCTTTATAAGGATTCTGTTGAAGAATATCTTAAAAAACAAACAATTTTATGATTTCGCATATCTCCGCAAAAAGCGGATCAGCTTTCTTGCGCCAAAGGCTCAAGACTCGCAGGTTTTTAAGATCGCGGTTATCATAAGATAAGGTGACTTTCATGACAACCTGTAATAGTAGAACCGGGAGGATGTAAAGGTGAGGAAAAAAATTTTGCGCCAATTGTTAACCATATATAAAATATTAGTTTACATTACACTTCTATCCGCCGTTTTATCATCTTATGTTTCCGGGGAAGATGGCATTCAACTTGAGCCTGTTACGGTTACCGCAAGCAGGATCTATTCGGAGGAAAGTGACTCAAGGGTGCGGGTCAGAAGCCAGGACCTTGTTCTCTTTGGTGAGGAAGATAGGCTGTCTCACTTTTCAGTCGCGTCTGTGTTGAGTAAGTTCTCATCAGCTGACACCAGGACCAGGGGGCCTTACGGCGTACAGGCGGATATAAGCTTAAGGGGCGCGCCTTTTGAAGAAAATCTTGTCTTATTGGACGGAGTCAGTTTAAACGACCCCAAAAGCGGACATCACAACATGGACCTTCCTTTGACCTTATATGACATAGAGAGGATAGATGTGACTTACGGCCCGGCATCGAGCGTCTATGGCTCCGGGGCGCTAGGAGGGGCTTTAAATATAGTCTCCAGAAGCCCCGAAGATAAGCTACGATTTTCTGTCTCGTCGAGCGCAGGCTATTGGGATTTTTACAGAGGGGGCGCATCTTTGAACGTCCCGCTGGGCAGGCTTAAGAACAGGACTTCGGTTGAATGGAGCAGAAGCAGCGGTTTCGCGCCGGAGACGGAATTTGATACGCTGACAGCTTCGTCATATAACCAGGTGACTTTTGAGCTTGCAAAGCTTGATATTTTTGCGGGATATCTTACCAAGAAGTTCGGCGCTCGTAGCTTCTATTCCGACTTATATCCTGACGAAGAGGAGAGCGTGAATACGGGACTTTTGGTCGCCAGGGCTGAGATTAAAAGGGACGGCGTATCCATTACGCCTCTATTGCGTTGGAAACGGCTTCAGGATAAATTTATACTCGATAGAAATAGAACAAATTTCTCCAGGAATGACCATACCACCAATTTATACGGCGGAGAAATCAGCTCACAGGTTGATACGCCCATTGGAAATATGGCATTTGGTGCTGAGGTGGGAAATGAAGACATCTCCAGTACAAACTTAGGCGAGCATAACCGGGTTAAAAATAGCTTATTTCTTGAGTATGAAAACAGAATTTCCGGTATCCTTCTAAACACCAGCGCGCGATTAGATTATTACTCTACATTTGGATTCCAATTCTCGCCTTCGTTTAATGTCGGATACAAAATATTGCCTGCACTTGCACTCAGAGCCGGCGCCGCGAGAGCATTTCGCGTCCCCACTTTTACAGAGCTTTATTACTCGTCTCCGGCGAATAAAGGGAATCCGGATTTAACGCCCGAAGAAGGGTGGACTTACGATGCGGGTTTTGACTATTCCGTCTGTGGAATTATGGTCTCCGGGACCGCGTTCCTGCGCAATACCGAGAATATCATAGATTGGACAAGAAAGGGCGCATCGAAAGTCTGGCAGGTGGAAAATATAGGCGAATTCGACATGTATGGTTTAGAAAGTTCCCTAAGGCTTGAATTAGCTGAATTATTGGGCAAACAGCGGATCCCATTTGGGGATTGCGGTATTTCCCTGAAATACAGCTATTTGGAGGGCTTGGACAAGAAGGGCATTACATCCAAATATGTCCTGGAGTATCTAAAACACAATCTTAGTCTTTCTGTGGAATGCGCTCTCCCGTTTGGTTTTAAAGAGAAGATTAACTTTAGTTTCAAGAAAAGAATAGGAAGCGAGAAATATTTTTTATTGGATTCGACTATATATAAAAACGTGAAGCTCAAAAATGGCAGCGCAAATTTTTTTGTTAAATTCAGCAATATATTAGACACCAAATATACCGAACAGGGCGATATAGAGATGCCCGGCTTTGCCGTTTTCGGAGGTATGGATGTGCGGTTTTGATAGTATACGGATTTTCTGCGGATTCACGCGGATTCTGGCTTTTAGGGGGATGCCCCGGTGAAATCCGTTGCCAGTCCTTTGTTAATCCGTGGCAATAAAAAACGCATAATTGACAAAATATTATTTTTATAGTACCCTTAATAGGACATAGGAGGTTATCTATGAAGACAATGAGCGCAGTATCCGAAAACATAAGCGGTGTAGCGCATAGGACACTTGTTAAGACCATGTTTGTGATAAGCTTTGTGATAATGACAGCCCTTGGGGCGTACGTTCGAATACCTCTTCCTTTCAGCCCTGTGCCCATAACGCTGCAGACATTTTTTGTATTCTTGTGCGGAGCTGTGCTTGGTAAAAAGCTCGGCGGATTTACTCAATTTTCTTACGTCTTCCTCGGCGCTATCGGGGTTCCTGTGTTTCAGGGTTATGGATCGGGTTTTCCGCACATCTTGGGCCCTACCGGCGGATATTTAGCCGGATTTATAGTGGCATCCTGCCTGATCGGTGCAGTTATGGACCGCGGCCGTCATCTATCAAGCTTTTCATATATAATATTTGCTATGTCAGTAGGCGTTTTGGCTATTTATACATGTGGCGTAGCGTGGCTTATGGTAGGTTATAAATTTAGTTTCGTAAGGGGCATATCATCGGGTTTTATTCCGTTTATTCCCGGCGCAGTAGTTAAGCTGATCACAGCCGCATGGGTTTATTTAAAGATAAGACCGCGAACAGATTTATTAATACACGACTAAATACGAATCCGAATATCGAAATTCAAAACAAATACGAATGACAGGAATTCTCCGCCTGAAGCGGATCCGCCTTCGGCGGAAAATGACCGAAATAAGTGTTTTGAATTTTGAACATTAGAATTTCGAATTTAACTTTAAGATATCAATAAAGAAACTAAATACGAAAAGATATCTAAGCTATCGGTTTTCAGACTTCAGCTTTAAGTCCTTTGCTATTTGTAGCACAGAGTCCAATGCTTGGAGCTGAAAGTCGTGAGCCGATAGCAGATAGCTGATAGCCGATGGCTGACGACTGATAGCCGAAAGCTGATAGCTGATAACCGATGAAATTTTTTGAAAAAGAAAGACTTTTAATCGCAACGCTGATCCTATTCAGCGCTTCGCTTTTTTTTATCGGCCTTGGCGCAATGTCGCTTACCGACCCCGACGAAGTATTCTACGCCGAAACCGCCAAAGAGATGCTGAACCGCCACCAGATGCTAACCCCGTACATATTCGGTGAACCTCAGTTTGAAAAGCCGCCTCTGTATTACTGGCTTGTCATACTTGGTTTTAAAGTATTTGGCATAAATGAGTTTGCGGCTAGGGTAGCTTCCGCCATATTCGGCATTTTAGGGGTAGTCTCTGTCTATTTTCTCGGAAAGATACTGATGGATCGAAAGACCGGCTTTTGCGCTGGCATTACCCTTGCGACAAGCATAGAGTATCTGGTATTATCGCGCGCCTGCGTCACGGATATAGTTTTGGGGGTCTTTATCCTTTGCGCATTTTTATTTTTCTTTCACGGATATCTTGCCGGATCCGGCAAGACGAGATACTATCTTTTGTCGTCTTTGTTTTTAGGGTTGTCAGTTCTTACAAAGGGGCCTGTCGGCGTATTTTTGCCCTTTGTGATAATAGGTATATACGTGATTCTGACGCGAGAGATCAAACTGCTGAAGGAGGTACCTTTTATCCGCGGCACCTTATTGTTTTTGGTCGTGTCTTTGCCGTGGTATCTTCTTATGTATAAGGCGCATGGCAGAAAGTTTATAGACGTGTTTTTTGGTTTCCACAATGTTATCCGGTTCCTGGAGCCGGAACATAAATGGGGAGACGTCTTCTATTATTACTTTCCCAATGTGATCGTCGGCTTTTTCCCCTGGATTATGTTTTTGCCTCTTGGGATATGGCAGGTTTTCAGGGAAGAGAACAGAAGGTTCAGGAAGGCCGGCATTTTTTTGATCACATGGTTTTTAGTCATATTCACTTTCTTTTCGTTTTCGAGGACAAAACTCCCGACTTATATATTCCCTCTTTATCCGGCGCTGGCCTTGTTGACAGGCCGTTTTTGGGGTATTTTTCTGGATAAAGGCCTTACCCAAAAGATGGAAAGGGCGATGAAAGGTTTTTTAGGCATATTTTTAATATCTATTGCGGGGGGCATGATCGGGCTTTCCGTTATTACGGCGAAAAGATATCCGCCTGTGACAGGCGTATCGGTCATAACGGGAATAATTTTTGTTTCGCTTATGACATTTTTTATAACAGCGCTTTTAAAAAGAAGATATACAGCAAGCCTTATTGCCCTTTTGCTTTCTTTTATAATCTTAGTCTTTCCCCTGTCATACGTTATTTTACCCGAAATAGCGAAATACGAGTCCAGCAAGGAAGTGTCCGCGAAGGTACTTACCTTTATGGAGCCCGGGGAAAGGCTTGGCGCGGAAACCCAATACAGAAGAGGCGTTGCATTTTACACAAATAGAGAAGATATACTGGATGTTCACCGGCATCATATTATCACCACTTTTCTGAATGGAAAAGAAAGAGTGTGGTGCATTATCAAGGATAAGAACCATATACAGCTCTATACCGATGAGAAACATCCGTACGATAAGCCTACTTATGTCGTGTATAAATCAGGAAAGAAGGTTATTATCACAAATAAGGCCCCCAAAAGCGGCGAATTTTTGAAAGTGAGAACCAAAGATGCCCCGTTCTAGTATTTCCTTTGTTCTGCCTATGTATAACGAAGCCCGTACCATAGGGAATGTCTTAAGAAAGCTTGCCTCCATGGCCAAAGGTCTCGCCGACGATTATGAGATTGTGATAGCGGATGACGGGTCCGATGACGGCAGCGGCCGGATTATAGATGGAATAGCGCAGGCGGATCCCCATGTGAGAGTTGTGCATATGGCTAAGAATACAAAATTCGGCGGCGCGTTAAAAGCGGGAATAGGGCGTGCCCGGAATGACATAATCATTTATACAGATTCAGATCTTCCCGTAGACCTTTCCGATATCAATAAAGCCCTCCCGCTTCTGGATGGGGCTGATATTGTGACAGCTTACAGCGCGGTTAAAAAAGGCGAGAATTTCCGACGGGTGATCATGTCGCAGGTCTACAATTTTCTTATCCAGCTTTTTTTCAGGCCCAATATCAAAGATATAAATTCCGGATTTAAAATATACAGAAAGAAAGTCTTTGAAGGCGTAAGGCTGATTTCAAACAGCCCCTTTATCGATGTCGAGATATTTGTCAGGGCGATGCGAAAGAACTGCATAATAAGACAATGTCCCGTTGTATTCAAGAGAAGAGAAGACGGCAAGTCCTATATCTCAAGGCCGGCAGTGGTCCTTAAGACGATTGCGGACATGGTGAGGTTTAAGATTAGCGGTTAGCGTCTAGCGTTTAGAGACACAAAAAGTTTTATTGTATCTCTAAATTCTAGACGCTAGACGCTAGACGCTTGAAATGTCAAAGAGATTCATAATAAACGCGGATGATTTCGGTCTGGCGGAAGGCGCGAACGAAGGTATTATGGAATGTTATAATCGCGGCGCCGTTACCGACATGAGCCTTTTGGCTGTAGGGGAGGCGTTTGGGCATGCCGTGGCACGAGCCAGGGAGAATAACATCGGCAGGATAGGCGTTCACCTTGCCTTGACAGACTCTTTTAGACCCATTATGCCGGTAACGGAGATACCCACGCTTGTCAATAAAGACGGGAGGTTTTCCAAAGGGTATTGCTGTTTTTTAGCCAAATACTTTTCGGGATCCATAAGTATGAACGAAATTTATGCGGAACTGAAAAGCCAGATTTCGAAAGTCAAGAAAGCGGGTTTCGCGATAACGCATTTAGACAGCCATCATCACATACATATAATCCCGGGTATATTAAAAATTGTGGTAAAATTGATGAAAGAAGAAAGCGTGAGATATGTTAGGTTTCCGCTGGAAAGAATGAGCATGCTTATGAAGCTTACGGCCCCGCGCGCGTGGGCGCGGAATCTTCTTTTGTCGTCTATGTGCATGGCATCCCGCAGATTACTTGGCGATTCGGGCGTAAATTACAATGACTATTTCATAGGGCACGCCTCTACTTTTAAGCTGAAAAGGACGGATTTGATTTTTGCGATTTCCAATCTGAGAGACGGCATAACGGAACTGGGATGTCATCCCGGGCGCTTTACCGAAAGCGTAAAAAGAGAACACCCGTATTACAAAAACTGCGAGAAAGAGCTTGAGATTCTTTGCGATACGGGTTTTACCGAAGAGATAAAGAAGCGTTCTATAGAACTGGTGTCGTATTAATTTATGTGAGATTTTCAGCGCAGATAATCGCAGGCTTCGCTTACGAATACCCAAAACGATGCTATTATCCGTGATCATCTGTGAAAAA
>MHFD01000070.1:40853-45110 GCA_001804045.1 Omnitrophica bacterium RBG_13_46_9 | reverse complement strand
GTAGTTTTGCTTCGGCCTCGCCTGTAGGCAGGCTCGGCCTCGCAAGGCCGCTTAGGCGGCCAAAAAGAAGCATGAGGCGGTGTTGTTTTTAATTGCAGTGCTTATCTCACGGACTTCATATAAGAAGGGTTATTCTTTGCCTTATTTCGCTTTAAGTGCTTTTCGCTCCTCCATCCGCCAACTTCCCAAAAATAATGGGCAGAATTTCCGCCCGCACCCGAAAATTTTGCCTAAGATTAAAAATACCGCCTCCAAGGCGGCATGCCGAGCCTGTTGCGTTCGGGTCTTCAGAGATCACCGGTGAAATTTTAGTACAGTCAAAATTCCGCAAAAAAATAGGTGTCTTAATAGACAGAAAAAATTCTTGTTTTAAAGCTTATGACTTTAGATTATAATGTATTTAATCTTCTGAATGATTCAGTTTTTATATAGGGAAAAGGCGTATTTTAGACATGATCGAGAATATTAATTCAGAGTCTTACGAATGCTGTATCATAGGCGCTGGCCCGGCAGGTTTGGGGGCGGCATACGAACTAGTCAAAAATGGTGTTACCGATATATTAATCATAGATAAGAATAAACGAGTTGGAGGATTAGCAAGAACCGATATTCTGGGTGAAACGAGGTTTGATATTGGTCCCCACCGTTTTTTTACCAAGAACAAGGAAATCGATAAGATTTGGCATGATACTTTAGGTTCGAATTTTCAGCCCGTATCTCGCCTGACTAGAATATACTACAAAAATAAGTATTTTAATTATCCAATAAAACCTGCAAATGTATTAATGAACCTGGGCCCCGTAGATTCTTTAAATGCAACACTCTCTTTTTTTTCTTCTCAAATAAGTAAAAAAAATACGCCTATTACTTTTGAAGACTGGATAATTCAAAAGTTTGGCCATAAATTGTATGAAACCTTTTTTAAAGTCTACACGGAAAAAGTATGGGGAATTCCCTGCAATCGAATTGGAGCAGAGTGGGCTATACAAAGAATTAAAGGTTTAGATGCCCTTGAGGTTCTTAAAAATGCACTGTTTAAAGACAGAAAGAAAAAAATAAAGACACTTGTAGAAGAATTTGATTTTCCAGTTTTAGGTGTTGGCCAAATGTATGAGGCTATGTGTGACAAATTAGTTTCACAAGGCGCTGAGTTAATGATAGAGAGCAAAGTCTTTAGATTCAATCGGCATGATAATGTTATAGAGTCGATAGATGTTTTAAGAGCGGATGGCAAGGAAATAAAGATTAACGCTAAACAGTTTTTCAGTAGCGTTCCTTTAGCTCATTATTTCGGAATGCTAAACCCTGCCGAGTCGGGTCTAATTCTTGATTCTGCAGGAATGTTAAAGTACAGAGCCCATATTACTGTAGGTTTATTAATAGGCAGAAGTGAAGTTTTCCCTGATCAGTGGATTTATGTTCATTCCCCTGATGTCCAAATTGCAAGGATAGCTAATTATAAAAACTTTTCAAAGGCGATGGTGAAAGATGAAAATACAACAACGTTAAGCGTTGAGTATTTTGTTTTTACTTATGATAATCTTTGGAGTGAAACTGACAAATTTCTCTCAGATATGGCGATTAACGAATTGGAGAAAATGCATTTAGTGGAAAGGCGCGAGGTAATAAATACCTGGGTTGTTCGTGAAGCAGAGGCTTACCCTATTTATTATTTAGGCTTTCCAGATCACTACGACGTATTGAAATCAAGAATAGATCAATTTGTTAACTTCTATTCCATTGGAAGGGCTGGTATGCATAAGTATAATAACCAGGATCACTCACTTATAAGTGGCATATTGGCAGCCCGTAACTATCTCAAATTGCCCGGCTTTCCTTTTAGGCTGTGGGATATCAATGTTGATGCTGAATACCAAGAGAATGCTCAGAGGACACATGAATAGGATTATTGTAAATCAGATTATCGAATTTTTAATGTTTTCTGGCTTCACTGCTTTAGCAAACATCTTTTTAAGAATAGTTCTCTCAGATTTTGCACATTTAAACTTTTACATAGCAATCTCTGTCTCATATTTTATCGGAATGATTGTCAATTTTTCATTAAATAAGAAATTTAACTTCCAAAAAGTACCACGGAAATACGTTCAGGAGATGCGCACCTTTTTCATCGTTGCTTTATTCGGGCTTTTTTGACCAACATTTTTTCAGCTGTTTTTACGACTCGCTAAACAAATGTTCTCATTTGAGATTGACATTGATAAGACGATTTCCCATATTTTAGCGGTTGGGCCCGTTTCTATTTATAGCTTTATCGGGCATAAATACTTTACTTTTAAAGAAGGACTAAAAATAAGAGGCTTGCTGGATACGTGTCGTAGCTTTATATGATACAGAATGGCTGAATTCTAATCAACCACTTTTGTTTATAGAAATAAATTGAAATCACTATACGATGTTTAGGTATAAAAAAATAAAACTCTTTTATGAAATTCAATACCGACAACAAAGTAATATTAGTTATCTCCTTAATTCTTTTATTAAGGATTTTTTTACTTTAGCTAGGATATGACCGTTTACCGTACCTTCCTACCATTGGAGATGAGGTTGTAATTAATGACGCAGCAATATCATTATCACGTGACAAAGGATTTGTAGCTAAGAGCTTTGAAGATGATTGGTTGGGGATAGATAAAGTCTACGGCCATTACCCACCGCTATTTCCTATTCTTCAATCAATAATATTCAGAGTTTTTGGGATTTCGGCATTTACTTTGCGGTTCCTAAATATTTTTTCCCAGATTCTCTCTTTATTTTTATTGCTATATTTCTTTCAGAGATTAAGATTTCTTAATGTCCTTGACACATTTGCGTTTTTCACTATTTCCTGCCTATTGCTGCTTGAGCCCGTGAGTCTATCGATTGCTCGTCAGGCAAGAATGGATATGCTAGCGGTTTTTTTCGGAATTATGTCAGTCGTTATTCTTTTACCTTTTGGTTTACTAGATAAGCCTCCAAAATGGCGTTGGATACTATCCAGTATTTTTATTGGTTTGGCATTGTCAGTACACCCTGAATCAAGTATTTTTTGGTTATTTTTTCTAATTGTAGTCATTTTTCGCATTAAACAATTGAGATGGTGGTTTGCAATAATGTTGCTTTGTCTGCCTATACTTTTTTCTATGACCATTTGGATTCTAGTTCATAGGGAAAATTCTATATACGCATTAATGCAAATGAAGAAGATGGCATCTATTGTGTTAGAGGGATTTAGTTACAGCTATTTTGTAGATATGTTTTTCTCAAACCCGCGTGACTTTATACAGAGGGGCGGGGTTGCGCTTTTGTTAGTTTTTTTCTCATGGTTTGCGATATCGATAAAACTATTAAACAATCTAATCTCAAGACGCCTAAGCCCTCAGAGTCAATCACAGCCTTGGTTATATATAACAACGCTATATTCGATTGGATGTTTTTTTATTTTACATTTTTTTTCACCGCAAATTGGGGCATCACGTATTTCCGTGGTCCTGCCCTTGGCTTTTCTTACGCTGGGAATCGCGATATCTCACCTTTCTTCCAGGGCTAGAAATTTCTTAATACCGATAGTTTCCATTTTTATACTTTTTGAATTATTGTGCCTTGGAGTTTATTTTAATAAGTTGTATACGGAATATGAAATTAGAGATCCGAATCGATTCGATTTTATAGTAAATAGTTTGCCTCCCTCAAAAAAAGTAGCCGCAGACCCTCGATTATGGTTCAATTTTATAATTCGGAGATATCCTGTGCGTATTTTGATGGATTCTATCGCGCCACCTGGATGGGAGCAGGACGAGAAGCATTGGTTAAATAACCCGGAGATTCTAAATAAATTTGATATTGTGATATTGTCTTACCGGGATCCGTTACTAAAGGGTAAGATTATAGGTAAAAAATATAAAAAGTCTTTTATAATACAAAATGAAAAATTTGTTGTTCTTTCTGATTCTTATCTACGATTGATATATCGGTAACATCATTTTTGACTAGTTCGTATGCCGCCCCCAAACCTGCTGGGCCAGCGCCTATGATACAGCATTCGTAAGACTCTGAATTAATATTCTTAATCACATCTAAATTACAGTGATATAAGATAAAAATGAAATACTTCAGTCTTGATTCAATGAAAACAGCGGTATGCGTTAGTACCGCTTTATTGTTGATTTTGATAGTTGTTTTCTGCAATGAGTGGACGTTGGCCGGTTTATTTAGCTCATATGGGATTTTAAAGCTCGGATTCAAAGCAATACTCTGGCT
>MHFD01000070.1:37097-40835 GCA_001804045.1 Omnitrophica bacterium RBG_13_46_9 | reverse complement strand
TATCGCGGCGATGATTATAATTTTTTACCGGAAGACAAAACTATGCCTGTTAGCCTTTTCCTTATTGCTTTCTTTTGTCTTTGCAGAAATATCATTTCGTTTATTCCTGCCTCAGATACCCAAGGAAAAAAGTCAACACGACAGACTTTTTGAATATCATAGTATCTTGGGATGGCAATTTATACCCGACAAGTCGGTATTGATGCCTTTGCGGGGAGGAAGAAAGAACGCTATAAATTCCGCCGGCATGAGGGACAGGGAATATACCATTGAAAAGCCTAAAGGGACAAAGCGTATTATTGTTATAGGAGATTCAATTAGTTCCGGATTAGAGGTTGAGGAACATGAAGTTTTTAGTGAAATTATGGAGAATTCTTTACTATCGGGTGTTGAAGTTCTAAATTTTGGGATTAATGGTTTCGGCCCAGCGCAAGAGTTTTTACTGCTAAAAGACAGAGGATTTAAATACAGCCCTGATATAGTACTGATGTTGCTTAATATTCTAAACGATTTTGATGATCTGTCAGGTACGTATAGCTGGATTGAATACTATAAAAGACCCGGGATCGATATCGACAAAGATGGCAATATGTTCTTTACGGGCATCCCGGTTTCTTTTCCGAAAAAAAAGCCATTTTTTTCTCTTCATCTAGTAGCATTTCTGAGAAAAACGCTTATTTATAAGTATGATGCGAGGAGGATGCCGCCAGAATTTAGGTTCTGCAAAATACAATATTCAACAGAAGTGGCAAGAGCGTATGACCTTATGGAAACAATCATCAAAAACACCTCTTCTTTATGTCATGAAAATAATACTGAATTTGTCGTCGCCGTCGTGCCTACGGCAATTCAGGTTTATGAGGATACGCGTTGGGATAAAAATTCATATGATTTATATCTTCCAAACAATACGATAAGAACCATATGCGAAAAAGCCGGGGTTTGGTTTATTGACTTGACTTCTGTTTTAAAGGAAAAAGCAGAGATTGATAACAAAAGTTATTACTTCGAAAAAAAACATTGGAATTCCGCAGGACATGCTATTGTAGCACAAGCAGTTGTCGATTTTTTGCGAAATAAAAAGCTTGTACCAAGTGAAAATATTTTACAATTTCACCAGAAAACCGATATTGCCCTTCGATAAATTAAAGGCATGGCCGTTAAGAGCGGTATTGTGTGATTATTATCGGATTCCTGAGCAACATCCGGCACTCATAACTTATTGATATTAATAACGGAAAAGACCTAAATTAGCAGGCGCTGGTGCTTAAACCTCGGCTAATGCTGTGCTCCCGACACTAATAGGAAATAGCCTGAACATTAAGCGAAGTCCATGTTTCCCCTTCCATTAATCTATTCTATCCTTTTTACCCATGAACCAGAAAGCCACGCCTGTAAGGGCGCGGATGAATGGCTTTCGGTTCAGGGTTCCGCTCCACCGATAGAGCGGAACCCTGTAAAAAGAGAAGCCACCGCTGTAAGGCGGTGGAGCTTCACTAGTTGTTAGAATATAAAAAAGCAAGAAATGCTGATTTGAATGTCCTTACATAATATGATATAATTACAATAGACGCTCGTATCTACGCTCAATATAAATATAGCCCGTTCTATCATTGGCGTAGTATTTTTTTCAATAGTTTCTTAGGGCATTTAAAAACTTTAACGGAGGCTGTTAGATAATGTTAGACGCTCGATCTAATAGTCATACAGACAGTCATATAATCTCTTGTCATCGTTATAAGGGACCACTTAGGGTAATAGCGTTTATTACCCTGTGGTCCTTTTTGTTTTCTACCGGGGGAGGTGAAATCCTTGTAGAAGACGTCCTGCTAGGCCATAAGGGCTACGCAGGGAAAGCGTGGGCTGCCGAAACTTACGCAGGGCCTTCGAGCGTCGGCCCTGCCGGTTCCGGCAGCCCGGCTTCTATCAAAGAGCTCGATATTAAAACATTTATTTTACCCCAGCGCCTGGGTTATATAAAGGATTCATGGTCTGCCGGAAACCAAAAGCCGAAAGCCGAAGACCGCGTTGTAATACACATACAGGATGCCCACTGCAACTATGCCGCACAGCACAAAATAGCGGATATCGTAGGATATCTCAGCGAAAAATACGGAATAACGGCTATAAATCTCGAAGGCGGGGAAGGCGCATATGACCTCTCCCTCTTTGCCGATATCCGGGACCAATATATAAGGGAACAGGTAGCTGATAATTTTGTCAGGGAGGGCACGTTAAGCGGCGCTGAATATTTCGCGGTAAACAATCCCGACAAAGTCGCCTTATGGGGCGCGGAAAAATCAAAGCTGTATATAGAAAATCTGGAAATATATCGGAACTCATTACAACATAATAATGAGGTAAAGAGATGCTTAAATTCCTTGGATCATATCCTGGGCAATCTGAAAAGAAACGTCTATTCCGATGAATTGTTGGAACTGGATAAAAAATATAACAGTTACAAGACAGGCAGTCTGTCATTCGAGGATTACCTTGTCTTTTTGACAGATAAAGCCGGCCAAAATAAGATAAATGTAAAACTCTTCACCAACCTCTATCTTTTATGTCAGTCTGCGGCGCAGCCGAAAGAGTTAGATTTCGCCGCCGCCGACCTCGATAGGACCGCTCTTATAGGCGAACTTGAGAAGATGATTTCCAGCAAAGAACTGGAAGACCTCGTTATAAAAGCCGTTGAGTTCAAGGCAGAAAAGATATCGCATAAGGAATTTTATACCTATCTTTTTAAGAAAGCCAACGCGTTGGGCATAGATTTGAAAAAATATCCCGCGCTGCAGAAATACATAGTATACATCAATATATGCGAAGCGATAGATAAGTCCAGGGTAGCCGGGGAAGTCTGCGCTCTCGAGGACAAAATCAAAGGATCTTTATATACCGACGAAATCCAAAAAGAACTGGATCTTATCTCTAAGAACTTTACGCTGACAAAGAATATATTCGATGTCTCTTTGACAAGAGAGGACTATGGATATTACAAGAAAAATGAAAGTTCGTTTGATATAAACGGCGTCATATCCTTTATCAACAAACACGCCCCGGCATATAAAATAAACGCTAGCTTGGATAAAGACATTGCGATGCTTGATATTTATAGAAAGAAAATGGTCGCGTTCTATGAGTGCTCTTTTAAACGGGACAGCGCATTCTTGGATAATATGTGCTTCAACCCTATCTACGCGCAGTCCGGGGCCCGAAGTCAGCAGGCAGCGATTCTTATCACCGGAGGATTCCACGCCGAAAACCTGTGCGAGCTTTTAAAAAAGAATAATATTTCTTATATAGCCATCATCCCCACGTTCGCGAATCAGAATGAATCAGAGTGTCCTTATTTCAAACTGTTAGCGGGAGAGCGCTCGCCCGTTGAGCAAAGCATAAGCGCGGCTCTGAATTCCACAATCGCCATCGCAAGCAGTCTCAATAATCTCGGGCGTCTGGTTCACGGAAACAACTCTCATATTGTATTTGGGTTGCATGTGAGGTGGATGGTCGAGATGGCAAATGGGAAGGACGGGCTGAAAATAAAAGATGGAAATAGGGTTCTCGGCGTGATCGGCCGTGACGGCCGCATGGTGACGCATCCGCAGGAATGGGCCGGCATGGACCTGGCGGAAGCGTATCTTACGGAATTTGATACGTCAAGACAGATTTCGGAAGCCGTTCCCGGATATAAAGAAGCGCCCAAGCCTACCAAGCCGGTTTCGCCAAAACCCGCCCCCC
>MHFD01000070.1:35539-37078 GCA_001804045.1 Omnitrophica bacterium RBG_13_46_9 | reverse complement strand
CACCGCCAAGGATAGGCACGTTCAAAAACTTGCGCGTGTTTTTGAGATTATCAAACAGCTCCAGGATAGAGGTGAAGCCTTAGGCAAAGAAGCGCAGAGAGCTCTCGGCGTCTTCCAGAAGCAACTGGAACAGGAGCTCACAGTTACCGGTGACGACGTAACAGATATAGACTTTGCCAAAGGATTGATGAGCCAGCTCAACCTGGCTTTGCAGATAACGCCTGCGCTCGGAACCGATCGCTTATACAATGAATTAAAAGCCGCTATAGAGGATATAAGCGGGGGCAGGGTAATCGATAAGCTTGTCGGTGAAACATTCGATCCTTCCAGGATGAGAGCAACGGGCACCGACGGGACAGATGGAAATACGGTTGTAAAAGTGACTAAAGTAGGCCTTGTGGCAAAACACGCGAGAAGAACGCGTGTGGACGGCAGATCGGTCGAAAGGCCGGTAGACTATTTTGTCGTGTATCCCGATGTCATAGTGGGAACCGCTGCTGGCGCTCAAACTGTCTCTAATGAGCCTGCTGTAGATAGGGATGTTGCGCAGGATAAAAAAGCAGCCACCATATCCACAATGGTTAAGCGGATTTTGCAAAATATCAAAAACTACCTTTTTGCCAAGGAACGGGATAAGGAACGCATATTTATGGACGAAGGTAACACCGGTATTTTGAAGAGATCAGAGCAATCAGGTCTAAAAGACGGACCAAACCGCCTCTTCCGCGGTATGGTTGTTACTCCGGATTCCCTTTCCGAAGTTATGGACGAAGGTTTTGACATCAAGAAGGCAAGCTATAAAGATAATGCCTTTAGTAATGCCGTCTCTACAGCATTACTATTCGCCCGTCAGCCCGGTGGGCCGCATCCGCAGGAAAATTTTGTCTGTGTCATTATCGAACTCGATAAAACTAAGATAAAAGATAAAATTCCGGCTGAGCTTATTACCGATACGGGAAATGTTTTTGCGGTTAGAGCAACGGTCCCGGCAGATTGTATAAAGTGTGTCTGGATACTTGATAAAGAAAAAGGGTCTTTTGTGCGGGCTCAGTTCACAACGAAAGAGACCACCCCCACCAAAGTTGCCGAAGCGAAAAGAGAAGGGTCGGTCGAGAAGAGGTATGTCTTTGCCATAGGCGATATCCACGGCAACCTGCAGGGTTTGCGGGACATACTGGAAGCCGCGGGTCTTATCCGCAAAGGCAGGACGTGGCGGGATGATGTGTGGATAGGGGGGAATAGAGTCATACTGAATACCGGCGACATTATGGATAGGGGTGAAGAAGCTAAGGAAGCTCGTGAGTGCCTGGCAATGCTTCGGGAACAGGCGCAAAAAGAGGGCGGAGATATCATCCGTCTTCTCGGCAATCATGATGTGGCGCATATAGCGGGGATAATAATACGCCCCATGGATTTCCTTAATACGGATTTTTGGAAAAGAGCGGGTATAGAGGATTTCAAAAACGGCGTAGTCAAAGCCGCGGCGGTTATAAACGGAAGACTATGGGTCCATGGCTTGCTTGTAAAAGAGGTGGAAAC
>MHFD01000070.1:24975-35505 GCA_001804045.1 Omnitrophica bacterium RBG_13_46_9 | reverse complement strand
ATCAGTCCGGACGATGTCACAAAAGAGATGTTAGCGGATAGGATCAACAAAATAATGAAAGAGGCCATAAATAATAACGATTTTACCCATCCCATATTCGGCGGATTCAGAAGATCCGACAAATATGAAGGTATCTTTTGGGCCCGGTTTGGTGATGAATCTGAACCGGAAGAGCTTGTTACGCAGGGCGTCGGCCATGACATACTGAAGAGTGCCCGTTTTAGAGGCGGACACCATCTTCTGGGCGTTGATTTGGGGATATTTAAGGGCAATCTCGGCTGGGCCGAAGAGACATCCGACGGCGCTATTTATAAATGCAAACTTGAAAATGGTAAGATAAGACGGGAAAAATTGTATACCCCGGATAAAGGCGCTTCCGCCCAGGCCCTACTCGCCAACCTATTTACCGGGCGCCTGGCATGGCTGAATAATATAATCCGGGTGCTTGCCATCGGCGCGACGCCGTTCCATGAGCTGGGGCATATTCTATTGGCGCGATTATGGGGACAGCGGGAGACAGAACGCCATCTTTTTAGGGGAGAAGTAAGAGGAATAACGGGCGTGGCCAGGACCATCGGCGGCATATGGGGCAATATACTTGCGGGCCTGGCAGCTCCGTTGGCATTAATGGGCCTGTCGCTTTTTAATTACAGCCACCCGCTTATTACCATTCTTTTATCATACATATGCATCTCTAACGCCTTGATGTTACTTACGGAACTTGCAGGTTACATATACGGGCGAGGCGACCTTGCAGGCGAAAGGATAGATCTGAGTGGTAAAACGGGCGCTCCGGGATTTGAAAAAGAGATAGCGGAACTCGAAGATGTCATGAATGCCGCAATGGGGGTCGCGCTTGACATTCAGACTTTGCGTGACAATAGAGAAAAGCTCGGCAGCCTAATGGCAGAAGCAGATACAGCACTCGAGGGGTTATTCGATATGGAACGGGGCGGAAAGCCGGGCCGCGTGCCGGAAAATACCATTCAAAAGAAGGTAAGCGAATTTAGAAGAATAGTCGAAAAGGCGACTTCCATCCAGAGGGAATCCGCGCAGCTTCTATTTGCGATACAACAGGCACTGAGTAGACCTGACGTAAACAAAGGCGTGCGGGATCGTTATATGCGTGATGCGCAGGCCCTTGATAGCGATATCGCCGGCATATGGGAAAGCCTGTTGGGATTTGAGGATCAGATTCTCGGTGAGGTAGACATGATAGTTGCGGGATTGGCGGCTGAAAGAAAGGCGGCCGAAGAGATGGTTCTTCGTCTGGAGAATCTTCTCGGCGAATTTAACGAGACGTCAAAGCTTGTCACCTTAGGCAAGGCAAAATGGGATGTTTTGAAGGAAAAGATGTCAAGTATCGATAGATTGGCGGTTGAACTGTGGTCAAAACTCGGCCTACTTGACAAGAGTACCAGGGCGCATGCGCGCAGCCTGCTTGAGATAGTGGAGGGGTATTGCGATTTAATGAAGCGGATGAGCCCGCTCGGTGAAAGCATCGACGACGCGATTGCCGAGGCGGTAGACGAAACCCTCATGGAAGAAGAAAGCCAGAGGGGCAAAAAAGAAGACGCAGCCGGTTCAGCGAAAGAGATATTCGAGTCCCATAGAGGGTTTTTCCTCGATATGTTTAAGGGGAAAGACATGGGCCAGGCCAAAGGACCTGGTGAGCCGGGTGAGACAGGCGAAATGTCTCTCGATACAAGAGACGCATTCCGGCAATATGATCATATTGCCGCGCAAGACCGTTACTATCACAACATGGTAAGTAGGTTTGCCGGTATGCAGAGCGCGCTAAAAAGAATGTTTGGTATAGAGACGACAGTAAACCCGATTGATAATGAACTCGAGTTTGACTATACCTGGGGAACCTTAGAGGGCGCTGGAAGGTATGAGCAGGCGGAAGCCATGCAGGCCATGTGCGGACATATCTTCCACGAAATTCAAAAAGCAAAGGCATATATGGACCTTGTCGTAATAGAAGCTAGTAAACGCCCCATGCTTTCTGCTTTGAGGGCATGCCCGGATGTAGTATTTAATAGGGAAGACGGAAGACTACATGCGGAAAGCGATGCCGAGCGCCAAATAGAGTATGACGATGGCGTAAGCGGAAGAAAAGAAGTATCGCTCCAGGCGCTTATAAGCGCATATAACAAACTCGTTCTGGCGCTAGACAAAGAAGAGACGCTCTTGGCATTGACATTACTGCAATCTAACGAAAACATAGCCGAGGAAAATAAGGATATTATAGAAGACCTGCAGAGAAGAGTCGGAAATATAGAGTTCAGGCTCGGGCCTGGTGAAGAGTATGGCGGCTCGGCCGTGAGCGCGCGAGGAACAGGCCGGACTATCAGGATATTCTTAGCGGCAGGCACCGCATTACTTATTACCGGAGGCCTTCTTTCATCTCCACTATTAGTGGGCATGGCTGCCCTTCTTGCCATACCTTCTTTTGTGCTTATCCCTCAAATGGTCAAAGCGTATCGTGGAGCCGGTCTCACCGGTCGCGCCGCGACGCCGCAACAGACCTTCACGGAGATCCTCGCTAACTTCGGGCCTGTTATCGGTCCCATTGTTTTTATCCACGAACTTGTTCATAGGACTACGGCGAAACTCGGCATTACAGAGGGAAGCCGGCTTGATGAGGCCATAGCGTATGCAGCAGAGTATGCCCTGGCCGTGCCGGCGGTTGTGGTTTCGACGATTATATATGCAGTAACGCGATTGGCAAGCATTCTTGGAGAAGAAACAAAAGCCGTAAAAGCACCTACTGGGACGATGTCCGAAAGGGAATGCAGGAATTTTGGCAAAATGATCACGAGAGAACTGGGACTCCATGATCTAGGAGGGGCGTATCCGCACGACCAGATTTATGGTTACGGGGAATCGCGATTCCCGGTTGAAAAATGGGGAAAAGACCGCGAAATATTCTTTGTGAGAATTGGCCACCTCTTCTTCCTGTATGAGAACGAGGCCGGGCGATTGAGTCCTGGGCTTGTGGAATCACTTGGCGACAATCTTATAGTGTTGAAACAGGATTCCCGCCGGCACAGGGCATTTTTCTTTGAATGGGGTAACTGGACTATCTCTACTATTATCTCGATGATGGAGAATGGTGTCCGGGGCAGACGCGTCATCGACTGCGGTGCCGGGGAAGGCCCTCTTTCCATCGTTGCGTTGAAACTCGGCGCGACATCGGTAGACGTTGTTGAGATCAAAGAAGAAAGGCTACTCGGTGCCGCGGAACAGCTATTGCTGAACAGATGTACGAATTTCAGGGTGCATCGCGCGGACCTAACAGATACAGTTACACTGGCAAGAATGTTGCCACAGGTCGATGAGGAGACCGTCATCATCTCGAATGTGGGGACGCATCCATCCCAGTGGGAAGCCACTAATGCCGACAGCATTAAACTCATCGGCGTCGTCCGAAACGTAACACTTTTTATAGGTTCCGGGGACCTTTTCATACAGGGAAAAAAGTCGGAAGCGATTGATAGTGATCAGAATCTTATACGGCAGAAAAATTTCAAAGTAGAGAAGAGCAACGCGTACGTCGAAGCGACACCGCCGGCGGGGCGTGCGACACGCCGATACGTGACATGGTCCGCAGTGGCGAAGAAAGGCCATGCTGCAGCCGTCACCACACGGGAAATGGCAATAGTGACGCCGGAAAAGATCGATAGATATGGCATACGGTTAATGGAGCAAAATCTGCAGGCAGCGTGGATAGATATTTATGAAAACATGCTTTTGCCGCTCTTGCAGGCGGCAGGATTGCGCGAAGGGATTTATCTGACATTTCAAGGCACCTCAAGTAGTATTGCGACTACAGGCGGTAATAACGTGGCCCTTTTAAAGTGGCTTGTAGAGAAATATATAAACGGAGAGATATCCAGGGCTGAAATGACCTGTGTTGTAGCGCATGAAGTGGCCCACATCAAGAATAGATCCGCACGAGATATCGGAACAAATGCGGAATTGCAGAATGAAATCAATGATTCCGTTGAGGCGGCAAATCTTATAGAGAAACTGGGCTATAGCAGGGAAGACATGATCGGCATGCTGGAGAAGCTGGATTCATTGAAGTCGGAAGCTCAAAAATCCGGAGCGATAAGTCTCACACCAGAAGAGCTGGAAGCCACAAGACTGACGCATCCTTACGGCCAGATAGCGCAGGCGATAAGAGCCGGTGCGGGTGTCGTTGGAGAAGAAAAAAAGCTGGCTGCAGGTATAGAGCCAAGAGATAGATTGGCTGCCACTGTAGGAAGAAGGGATAAAGGCAGTATTCCGGTCTTAAAGGCGCTCTTTGGCAGGTTTGGCGTGAGTAGTACCGCTTACGAGCGCTGGTATGGCCCCATTCTTGAAGAAGGCCTCTTTACGCTTACACCTCTTTTGCTGGCGTTAACCTCATATTACTGGATCCCGATATTCACGGTTGTATTCGTGATGTTGCATGCTTTTAATGTAGAAAGAGGGAAAATAGTGAGAGCGCCGCTTGGAAAAGCGCCTTTTGTAATCGCGTCTTTAGCTTTAGCATTTCAGTCATTCCTGTATTTACGCACAGAGCTTACTTTACCGGTTATATTCACCACTTATTTTGTCATGGCGCTGGCCCACATGGGAATAAACAGGATGGACATGGAGAGTTCCGGCATAACCGGCGTCGGCAAGAAATTTGTCACATACTTTATTCTTGGAATATCGTTATTAGGATTTGTGAATATGCTTACATCCAGTAGGAATTACCCCTCCCTTATTCAACCTTTAGCCGCAAGAGCTGAATCCGGGTCCGTAACTGTAAAAGCCGAAGCGGTGTATCCCGATCACGTGTATCGTGAGCTATTTGGCGGTAGCGGAGTTACAGCGCCTGAGGCGACACGTCAGCATGAAGGCCGATACTTAAACCCAGAGGAAAGGTTATATGCTCCCAATGTAACCGCCCGTGGAACGAGAAGTGCTGCGATTGCGGCACCAGTTATAGGAATGACCGGTATTGCGGCAAGCATACTGCTTTTATCTTCAGCGCCTTTAGCCGCCTTATTTGGCATGGTGGCTCTTTCGTCTATACCGCTTGTCTCCCAGATGGCGAAGGCCCGCCGTCTCGCCGGCCTTACCGGCCGCGCCGCAACGCCGCAGCAGACCTTCGCGGAGATCCTTGCTAATTTCGGCCCCGTCATCGGCCCCATTGTCTTTATACATGAACTCGTGCACCGCGGCACCGCGAAACTCGGTATAAGAGAGGGAAGCCGCATGGACGAGGCCTTTGCCTATGCCGCGGAGTATGCGCTTGCCGTGCCGGTGGTTGTGGTTTCGATGGTTGTGAAGGTGTTTTTTGGACTGACAAGAAGTACTCCTACGGTACTAATGCGGATCTCAGAGGAAACAGTGAAACTGGGCAAGGACAGCACCGTGAGGACGTTACAGCGTCCATTTATGGGAGATATATTGGTTATGGCAGGCAGGTATGCTTATAGGATACGTGTTGATTTGAAAAAGAAGGAAGTACTCATCCAGGCATATCGTTTCAAGGACATGACTGCCATAAGCCTGCCGCAGGCGTACAAGATGGGAGAGCGTATATCTGTAGGAAGGGGTAGCGAGAATATTTTTATCGTCGGATCCGATGCCACGCTTTCGCGAAGACATTTCGCCTTCATGGTAACGGAATCTCCAAAGGGACATACCGTGTTCTCGATCCAGGACCTCGGTTCCCGCAACGGTACGACGGTGCAGTTCAGTCCCGACGTGAACCTGGCTGCAGGATTTGATTCGACAGCAATGGAAGAAACAGAAATACAAAGCAGAATCCCTTCGGCCGAGGAAATAATGGAAAGCGTTCTGCGTGATTCATCGGTAGGTGACCTGGCTCAAAAGTTAGGGGTAAAAGATGTCCTGGCACTACTGGATGTTGCCGCATCAGCGCGCGAGAAAGGGATATTTAACTTATATAAGATATACAAACCCGCGGGGAACTTGATACTTTTTGCCCCTCAAACGTTTATGGCTACCATGGCGCCGGAAGAGATCAAGGAACGCAAGAGAAGAGCGGAAGAGGAAAGGAAAGCGGCGATGGAAGCCGAAATTGCGCAAAAGCGAGAGGCGGCACAGGAGCAGCTTGAGCCGCTTATTAGCGGGCTTGAAAACATACGCGGACTCATCGAAAGCGGTATCATTACCACCGATGATATCAAGGAAATCCTTGTATTGAGCGGCGGCGATATTGATACAGCCTTCGCGTCGATTGCAAGCCTCTCCGCCGCCATAGAAAAACACGGCATCAGCGAATTCATACAGTTATCCAAAAGCAGCAAGCCGCAATTTTATCTAGTTATAGGACCACAGGACGATTTCAGCTGGATAGCACAACCTGAATGTAGGGTTCTTTTTGAAGAATACGGGCCGCGCGCGTTCAGACTGATCGCGGAAACATTGCGTGAACAAGTGTCGACGATTATTGAATCCCCCGGGAACTTCGAAAAGGCATTCGCTTTGATAAGGGAATCTGACGAGAAAGGTTATTCAGATGAGAAAATAAGAGCGGAACTAAAAGAATTGATTGGTGAATTGCGAAGCGGACATTTTAACATATGGTTCAATATATCCTCACTGTATTACAACAAAGATCTACGCGAATATATTTTCAAGGCGCTTGATTATAAGGGCCTTATTGACAGATGGGGGCTGGATATCATAGCGAAGCTCGCCGGCGACGGCGAACTCAGCGCAGTAAACAGGAACCTGCGGGCCATGGGCGTGGAACGCCTGGACGGGGCGACGATAGAACGCATCAGAAACTTACTGGGACGTAAGGATATCGGCGTGGGAAAAATATATCTCTATATAAAGCGTTTGAGTGACGAATCCGATATTATAAACTCCATTAAGAACGAGGCTCGCAGAGCGCAGGCCATAGCCAATGTGATAAACAAGGCCGATTCCGACTATGCGTCCTTCACGAAGAAGATCTTTTACGGGGAAAAAGTCGAAGATTACCTGCTCTATATCCCCATCCTCACCGGGCTCTCTGAAGAGGATTTCGAAGAGGACCTTTACGGTATCGCCAAGAAACTCGGCATATCCACGGACGACAAAGACATCGTTGCGATTATACGGGAAATCGACGAAAAGGTGTCGACGATCAGGATCAGGCAACACTACGTATCTTCGTTCGATTTCGAAACCGAAAGCACCGAGCTCGTACTGCCGGAGGACTATGAAGAAGCGTTGTGCGCAGCGATACGGTCTATACTGGAATCCGGCGCTAAACTTGATTTCGGAAAAATAAGGACGATGATTACCTTGGTTCGCGATAGAGTCGATGCGTTGGACGAGGCCTTCTTTGATGAATACGGTGTCCCGGCTGCCCTCCGACGGCAACTGGAGGACCCCAAGAATATCGAATCCGCAAAAGAGAATATACAGAATTTCATATACAAGAGACTGAAACTGACGCGTGAAGAGATACTCGGGTTTTTGGCCGTGGTTTTACAGAGGATGGACATCCAGCTCTTTATTAAATATGCAAACGGTACAGCGTCATTTGATGAGAGGAACCTGCTCCTGGCAAAGCTTACGGAGGCGGATATCCATCTTGCGGACCAGATGCAGCATATGGGGCTTAGCGCGCTCGTGGGCGTGATGAAGGCTAACGAAGAATGGAAACTGTTAGTGGAAGCCAAGGCGTTGATGAAAAAACATGCGGACAAGAAAGCAAAGACCACGAAAAAGATAGAACTTATATTCAAGCCGAAGAACATCCTGGCGCTGTATCAGGGTTGCTATTCCGGGACATGTTTTGGGGATTACCCTTATGATATGGCGCGGGATGATATTTTTGTTGTGAATGTCCTTAGCGATGGAAAGCTGGCAGGAGCGATTCTCTTCAATATACAGGGAAGCCGCCTTGTTATGCTGGGGTTTGATCCTTCCGAATCGCTGGTGGGTGCACTTGAGAATGAGAAACTGCATGACCTTGTCGACAACATCATGGGTGCGATATTTACTTTTGCAGGAAGAAATAATCTCGAGCTTTATATAACGACCGAGGCAGGAGGACTGTCGAACAGAGACGGTGTCCAGGAATACATCCTAGCAAACTATATAACGGATGAAAAGGTAAACCTGAGAGCTAAGGTATATCAGCCCACCTATAAATATACCGTGAGCCATGCGGTAAAAGCAAAGGAGAAGGATGTAGCAGTACCGGTTTTCGAAGAAACCCAGGTTAATGAACCTATCATAATCGATATCGAGCCAGCCGGCTACAGAGCGGTAATGGGTGGCGGCCTGAATGTGGAACAGTTAGGCACGTTCGCGGTTAACGCTGCGCCCGAAACGATAATGGGTTACCTCTCCGACGGCCTCTGGCACCAGGCGGGAGCGGTGTGGACGATATTAAAGGCATCCGGAGATACGGAGAAACTGGCGGAATTTGAACGTCTGATCGCCGGAACCCCGGGAGCGCGATTCATGGAAGAAGCAACTTCTTTATACGAAGCGAACGCCTTGGAAGAAACACCGGCTGCATCCGGCCCGTCGACCGAAGTAACTGACGTGACAATTGAGGCGATAGAAGAGTCCTCTGTTATAGCAAGGCTTAAAGAAGTGTGCGGGTTTCTTCCTGTTCTCAAAGATGAAGACCGCAGGTACTCAAGATACGGCCATGTTCTACGCGTGCGGAAAGCGGCTGAATATATAGCCGGCAGGATAAGAAAGCAGGTCGATACAAGAAAGGTTGCGGCGCTGGCATTGTGCCACGACCTTGGGCGGGCGCCGTTTGCGGCGATGGGAGAAAGGGCATTGCGAAAAGCCGGATTTGACTATAAGGAATCGAACGGCATTATCGCGTCCCTGCGGGCCGCAGGCATTATATTGCCGAAGGATGTCGAGCAGGACCTCATAAATTTTGCAGACAAACGCTACGAACTCCTCTCCGATGAAGCGAATGCGCTTCGCGCTGCCGATCGGCTGGTCGGAAGGCTTGAAGATATTCTATTTGCGTTAGAGCTCGGTGTTATTACGGTTGATGATATACCACTGGAGATACGCGAGGCATTCGGCATCGACAAAGCCACGGTCGCACAGGATGCCGTGAATAACTTCGATAAGACTGTAATGGACCTTGTCGTTCGTTTTATTGACAATGAAAACCTGGATTTAGATACCATACAAGTTCGCGAAGGAGTGCTTACCCCGGACGATCAATATGCCGACACGTTTGCGAGGCCGCGTATATGGACAAGAGTGGACGGAGAATTTCAGAAGAAAGTGGATGTCCCGGCCATGATGGAACGATTGCTGGCGCGCCTTGGGGAGGAATATGAAAATACCGATAAGCGCTTGACGCGAGACGAATTTATTACGGAGAGATTAATAAGCATGACTGACAGGAGTGTCCATACGGATGTGGCTGTGCCTAGAGATGAGGCGATTGATGAAAGCAAAACCCGCGAAGATGCGATCGTTGACGCCCTTGCCAGCGTTAACCGCAAAGCGGATACCGTAAAAATTGTCGTAGGTATGCCCGAAGGCGTGAATCAGTCACAGATGGAAGCGACGCTAAGAGTGATAAATCGCAGCGTTGCCAGGAACGGATTCGGAAGCATAAGCGACACAGACCAGGTAATAATGTTCTTGATAGATGTAAATAATGCCGGTAACACACAGCGAAATTATGCAGAGGCCGTGGAACGGGCAGAAAGGACATTGCCGGAAGGCGGGAGAATCGTCCTATTCGCGCCGCAGATGAAATTAGGCCCGCAACTCGCGGGACAGGCGCAGAATGATTACGAGAAGAAAAAATATATTACTATTATGCCCGATGCGTATACCGATGCTGAATACCCGGATATCTGGGTTAGAATTGCGTTAGCCCGCCATATTTCCTTCTATTATAACGGAAATGACGTAAAATCCGCCATAGGCGCGATAAACAACCTCTTAAGGCAAGTGTCAGAGGACGCCCTTATCATTACTACTATTGAGCAGCTCTTCAATATCCTCATGCCATTGCGAATAAGGCCTGTAGTCATTGAGGGCATAGAAAAATGGCAGAAGATACAGGAAGAGGTCGCTACCGCGCTCTAATCTTATATAGTCCACGGTCCGCAGGTATCCCCCCCCATCAGGCGTCATTGCGTATATCTTGACAATGCCGAAGCCTGCCCGCTTGCCTGCAGGTATTTTATAAGAGCAGTAAACCTGTGTAATCACTATAAAAAATTATAACATCTGACTAGCAAAAATGTAATGTTTTCAATGTTACGTTACGCTCTTTGACACGGAGATACACGGATTAAAGAACGGATACACACGGATTTAAGTCAGGCTATCGGGATATCGGTCTATAGGGTATCAGGGTATCGGATAAACAGGATAGCCGGGTGGAAAACCTGATAACCTGATATCCAGATATCCTAATGACCGATACCCAGATACCCTGATAACCTAACGTATATCATCCGTGTCAATCCGGTTCCCAATCCGTGTTAATCCGTGTATAATGTAACGAAGTGATTCAAATAA
>MHFD01000070.1:15292-24962 GCA_001804045.1 Omnitrophica bacterium RBG_13_46_9 | reverse complement strand
CAAAAAATACTTGCAATTTCTGTATAATGGGGGTATCATATCTAAATCCGTTTTTACCTTAGAGGGGGTGTATCCCCTTGGGGCGGAATACGGTTAAATAAAGGAGGAATAGGATGGTCAAGGCAATTATAGCGACTGCTCTTATTGTCCTTGTTTCTTCAGTGGCCTTTTGTGCTGAACCGGAAGAGGCGATTAAAGGGACAGTCAAAGGCGTAGGAGATGTTGTGGAAGGTGCCGGAGAAGGTACCCTGGATCTTGGCAAGGGGGCTACAGGCGCTGCGGCAGGGACAGTCGAGGCTACCGGAAAACTATTAGTAGGACAAGGCGGAGAAGCGCTTGAGTCAGGCAAAGAGGCCGTTGAATCCGGCGCAGAAGGCGTCAAAAGCATCGTAGAAAAACCGGTAAAAGGCGTTGAAAAAGCGCTGAAAGACATCGATGCCGGGATAAAGAAGGCTACCGGCAGCAAAAAGACAGAAGAAAAGACTGAATAGGCTTAGAATCGGGATAGCAGAACCGATCATCTTTTGGGTCATAATCCCACATAGGGCAAAAGGATGATTTTTTACGAGGAGGCTAGAATGAAGAAAGCACTGATATTATTGGTGCTAATCGTTTTTGTTCCATTAATGCTGTCTTCTTGCACCGCTCCTAAAGAAGCGGTTAAGGGAACTGCGAAAAGCACCGGTGACGTAATCCAAGGCGCCGGAACAGGGGTCATAGATTTTGGCAAAAAGGCCACCGAAGCTACGGCCGCAACTGTTAAAACAGCAGAAAAAGGGTTGGTAGGTAAAGGCGAAGAATCCGCCGCGGCGGGTAAAGAGGCGGTTGAAGCCGGCGGAGAGGCCATAAAGACAATTATAGAGAAGCCATTGACAGGTGTCGAGCAAGGGCTAAAGGATCTTGACGAAGGCATAAAGAAGTCCACAGAAAGCGATAAACAAGTCAAGTAAAATTAGCGTCCGGCATCTAAAACTAATTTCCCATAAATAAATAGAGGGATGGTATATTAAGCCATCCCTCTATTTATTTGGGTCCAATCTCCCGGAAGAGTGAAGCTCCACCGCCTTACAGCGGTGGCTTCTCTTTTTACAGGGTTCCGCTCTATCGGTGGAGCGGAACCCTGAACCGAAAGCCATTCATCCGCGCCCTTACAGGCGTGGCTTTCTGGTTCATGGGTAAACTAGACTAGGCACATCCCACCTTACCAGAAACACCATTTTTTTGCAACGACAACGTTTCAAAACTTTGGGACACGTTCCACTCCCTCGGGTATGGGGGGTAGGCGCCCCTTGGTCGCTCTGTGACAGTCGCTCCAGAACGCACCCCAAAGCAAAGCCTCTAATACCTTATCTCAATGATTTTGATATTTAAGTTAAAAATAAAAAAGCTAGCATCGATTTTACATTTCTGTGACAACTAAATACGTTAATTATGATATTATAGTACTAATATATTAGAAAGCGGCGCTTTCTAAGTTTGGGATATCCCAAAGCGCAGAGACTTAGAAAAGCACGTTTACAGAGATCGGTTTAGAGATGGCAAAGCCGTAAACAGTGTGCTTGGCATTTTTATTTGGTCCGGAAAGGGATGGCATCATCTCTTCTGCGCGGGATGATGCTGTCCCCCGGGCCATCGTTATAGCGCGTTACGTAGGACGATTCGTTATAGCATGTTTTGTTAGCGTCTAGCGTCTAGCGATTAGCGTCTAGCGGAAAAGGACTATAGACCATAGGCTATAAGCTATAGGCCACGGGCTAATGGAGCTTATAGGTAGTGGTTATAGGGGGAAGTTTTGAGAAGTTACGGATACGAAAAAGCAATCTTAAGAAAATCTTCGATTATTGAAACTCATGGAAACACATTGAAACGGATTGAAATACAATGGAAATACGGTTGAGATACATTGACTTAACAGCTCATGGCTGATAGCTGATGACTGAAAGCTGATAGCGCATAGAAAAAAACTGCTTGGAATATCGAAAAACCGTATAGGAAGCGTTGAAACGATGAAATGCAGAAACAGACATAGCTTATTTATGAAAACAATAGCGATAGGCGTAGTGTGTCTATTTCTGGTCGGCGATGTTTCATTTGCGCTCGCGCCTACATCCAGGTTCAAGCCGCTTGCTTCGATTGTGCCGGAAAAGACCGAGAATGAAATGTTTATCGTCGACCACAGGAGAGAAGCGAAGATGGAAGAGAGGCGGTGCGAACTGAGCACTGCATGCGAACTAAGCCAGGGGTTTCACAACAGGCCTCTCACCAGTATGGCAGATATGTATATGCGCATATATAAGGCTACTTCGATCAAGGTGTCTTTGGTAAGCGAAAGAACCGGTGAAAGTGTGGATTTTCCTTACATAGACGATGTCTTTGAAGCGCTCGAACAAAAAATACCTTATAACAAACTGCCGGCCCACGTGCAGGACGCTGTTAATGCCGTTATATTCCTTGATGAAGAGAAAATTCCGGCAATATGGAACCTATACATTACGAAGGGCGGAGCTATTGAAGAAGAATTCGGACACTCTATAAGCAGGATTTTAGAAGACGGTTACCAGCTGAATTTTATGAGGCAGGGATTTGCTATAGGAATAGGGTCAAAGACAAGCGAGGCGCGCGGATACAGGATAGTTGCGGAAGGGCCATATCCGGAAGAGGTGCTGAAAGAGGTCGCCGAGTTCGTGAAAGATTTTAATAAGCAGGAACTTTTCCTGGAGCCTGATACGCGAAAAGAGTACAAAGATGAAGCGGACGCTCTCGAGAAAGAGTACGACCGGAAATGGAACGCATTGGCGGGAATGATACAGTCCCGGTTTGGAATCGACGGAGCCGCGGAAGAGAGTACGGGCGTTTTTGAGAAGAACACGGTCGTGATACAGGACATGAAATGTTCCCTTGCCCGCGGGATCCACATGGGAGCCGCTCTTTCCATAGGTGACCTCATGTCAAAGTTCTTCGAAAGGGCCGGGATTCTCTTTTATTTCAGGGTGAAAAAATCGGACGTAAAGATCGGCTACGAACGCATGGACGACATAATAGGCTCGTTTCGCCGGGGTATCGCGTACGGGAACCTTGACGCCGACCTGCAAAAGAAGCTGAAATTTCTGGACATAGACAGAGAGAGCTGGGGCTACCTGATAAAAGACTATAAGAATGAGGACGATTCCGAAAGAGCGAACATGGAGCGCCGCATAGCCAATACCTACAAGGGCAAGTGCTATAATCTCTTCATGGACGCCCAGATCCTTAATAATACGGAATATGATATCGTCGTGGAGGGTTCACTCCCGCGGCATGTCTTGTGGAAGGCGGCGGAATACATACGGCACTATACGTCTGAAGATATTTTACTCGATCCATACGTACAGATGGTCGCGGTGAAAGAGTCTGAGGAGCGCGAAAGGTATTACAACAGGCTTTTTGATGATCTGGTCGAGGGCATCGGCCATCTCTCGCAGGAGGACCGTAACATACGAGTCTTTCAGAAAGACGTCGGTTTCCTGTATTTAAGCCAGCTCATCGCGCAGGCGATCCATCTCAGGCTGAGCGCAGAGGGCCTAAAACGCCTAATAGAGAAGCACCTATCCCACATCGACTTTACAAGATTTAAATGGAGGGAATTGTATTTCGATACGGAAACAGGCGGATTTTCCCTTCCCTATGTGCGTAAAGACGACGGCAGCATACAGGTTCTCAAATACTACGCACAGGATAAAAGCGCGAAGAGCGAACCACTTGAAGAAATCGCTATCATGGAATTCGATGATGTTAAGGTGGTGATGGAAGATCCGCGTTCGAAGAAATATAGTGAGCTTGGAAGAACGGAAGAGACAAAAAATAAAATCCTTGAAGCGTGCCGGTTGATAGAAGAACAGCTGGAAGACAGGCCTTTTGTTGTGGACATCGGAGTAATAGCCGGTCTGGCCGAAGTAAGCAAATTTACCGTAACAAGATATAGAAATGACGATGACGTAAAGAGAGCGACAGATGATGTATTCTTATCTGAAACCGACGTTGCTATATTGGAAGCGATAGAGCGCCTTACTAGAGACGGAAAACCTGTCAACTATCTCACTATCGCCAAAGGAGCGCGCATAAACAGGGGCACAATTACGCAGCGGGTGGAGCGATGCGAGCGGGTACGACAGGCAATCGGTTCGGAACGCATTTCCCGTTCAAGCTTGTCCATTCTCGAAGCCATCCAGTACTTGAGAAGTAAGGGCAGGGAAGTCACGGTCAAGGCCATTGCGTTAAAAACAGGCCTGAATAGAAGCACAATTTCATACCAGGCAAGGGTGAATCAGTCAGTGAGAGACGAACTCGAGTCCGAAGGCCTCTATCTTGTGAAAGAACCAACTGAACCGCTGGGAACAGACGTGGCGATTATGGGATCAGCGCAATGGTTCCTGGAGCACGGCGGCGCGAAAACACAGCGCGAAATCGCCAAAAGGGCACAGGTAGACCCGAGCACCGTTTCTGACAGGAAGACATCAAACCGTAACGTCAAAGCTCTCGTGGATGAAGCATTGGCGATGGGTAAAAAAGCGAAACAGGAAAACCGCGACTTCAGCAAATTAACCGAAGAGACCAGGAGCATGACATTCGATGAGTTGCTCGAATCGGGAATATACGGCGCACCCGATATCTCTTCAATAGGCAGCACCCTTGATTCGTCCGGAATACAGCGATCTACGGCAATACGCGCGTTCTTCAGGGATACCACGATTTCATCCTATATAAAATGGAAAGTCCAAGAGCTGCTTATTGACAAATTCATAGCGAATTTTTACGCAAAATCGGGAGAGAACGCTGGTCAGTGGCATGTTTTCGGAAGGGGAAACAGGATTTTACCCGTTGGGGATAACGCGCTCGGCGAAGAAGAAGAACTCGCCGCGGTCCGCACGTTTATCATAGAGAAACTCGGCTACGTATTTCCATATCGTATCATGCAGAAGCTTATTAAAGAGAGACAGCTTAACGTGCTTCACGTTTGGCCAAGCCATAAGACAATATTTGAAGCGCACTCAAGCCCGCTCTATGGCATCAATATATGCAGCACGTGTCCGGACAAAGGAAGAGCCATTGTCCATGAGCTCATGGCGCTGGCGGGCTTTATCGATGATGCGTTCAACGAAAGAGTCGACAAAACCTATCAAGAGTGGCGCGATGAGATATACCACAGGAAGACAGACGATGTCGATGCATCTCGCAGAGCGGCCATAGAAGCTGAGCTCGAGGAAATCCGCGCAGCTATTCAAGTCATAAAGGAAGACTCCGGCAGAAGGATAGAGCAGAGAGAATTCCTTGAAACCGATCTCGATATTGCCGCCGTTATACAGCCACATATGTGGGTGTCCGGCGGAGAACGTGTCGTCGAGCGCAAGGAAGTAAAGGGGTTCGAAAGCATCGAAGCGCTTCAGCAGGCGCTCGGGTCTTTGAAGGAATATGTGGAAAAAGCCCACGCCGGTATTGAAAAGCAACGCTGTAACGTGGAACATTCGTATTATCGCGCGCTGCCCGAGATAAAGCACATAAATGAAAGTACCGAAGGACACCTAAGAGACGCGCTTCTGGGTCTCTGGAATTACTTTCCCGAGCTTGTCGCCACTTGTCGCCACGCTGACGGCGAGATCCGCATAATGGCCGAAGATTATATCGTCTTTCTTATCGACCGGTTGACGATCATACCTCTCAATCAACTCTTTACGGAGTTCCAGTTCCAGGGATTGGACATAACGGACAGGGTGCGTGAGGCTCTCGAAAAGGCGTATTTAGCGGAATGGTCCTCCTCTCCTACCCGGGCGCGAAACCTCTGGATGACGAAAAAGAAATATCAGGCAGGCCATGAGAAACGATGGTCTGGTAAAGTCTTATTTGAGTTGAAATTAAAGGAGATAGCCATATTAAGCGACCGTGCCCTTTACTATGATAAGATCAACAAGCCCTGGCTTGCCACGTCGGTGTACAGGCAGGCATGCCATTTTTTCAGGATCTACATGAGGGAACGGGCCACTTTTGAACGCGGATATATTGAAAAAAGAGAGATATTCAAACTCAATGAATTCGACCGGGTGAACGGAAATATAGAAAAGTCAATAGGTAACATGTTCATCAAAATCTCTCAACAGAGAAAACGGTTCAAAGCGATGGGAATCAGGCTTAATACCCTGGAAGAGATATATGCGCAATACAGGATGATAGTGCGTAACCTTGGAAGTAAGCGCTCTGAACTTGCGAAGTTGGCGGACGGTCCTTCGGTTGTCGCCAGTATTGATGGGCAGACTCACGGTTATAAAAAGATCGCAGAAGCAAAACAAGAGCGGGTTGAGGGATTGAGTCGTACAATACAAGGTCTGGAATCGGAAGAAAAGACACTGGCCGAAGAACTAAGCGTGGAAGTTCTTTTTGCGTCGGTCGATAACCGTGACTTCGCGAAATTAAGCGGTGACAGAGGAAACGATCTGACCGAGGCGGATAGCCCCGTCTCAGAAGATGTCGTCGCTCAGAGAACAGGAATCGCGGCTGATCTCGCGGATACGCTTGTATTGAAGGCATTAGAGGCCAAAAAGAAAAACGAAAAGATCGTCATCGGACTTGATACTAGCTGGATACCGGAGGCGCAGCGTTCCTGTATCCAGGGGCTTTTGAACCGTTTGTCTCACCTCTCGCGAAGGAATGGACTGGAAAATATTGTAGTCAGGCGGAGGAACGGAACAGAGCTTGCCCGGTCGATAGGCGAGGAGATAGAAAAGGCTAAAAAATCCGGCATGAACGTGCCGCTATCGAACGTCGTCATACTGGGAAGCAAAGATGTGCTTGAAGACAAAGCGTTTGATTACCTGCGAGGAGGAGACAGGCCGGAGACGGGGGCGTTCTTTGCCGGTGTGCAACTGCCCGAGGATTTCCCGGAAAACGGTCTTGGGTATATCAGGCTTCTCGAAATGCTTGAAGCGGCGACAAGGCTTGCCTTCGGGGAAGAGGCTGCGGACAGGAATATAGGCATTCGCCGGCTCGGACCGAAGCTTTATATATTTATTCCGAAAGCGGAACCCGTTGATTTTGAAGGACTTAAGCGAATCTACGACAGTCAGCGCCAACTGCTAATAGCTGCTTAAGGGGAGCTTGATTTTAAGTCGGAATTGTGCTATTATAATAAGTACCTCGACGGAATATGGCAAAAAATAATGACACTATAGTTACCAACAGGCAGGCACAGCGTGACTATTTTCTACTTGAGAGTTTCGAATCCGGAATCGAGCTCAAGGGCAGTGAAATAAAGTCCATACGCAAAAGACAGGCGAACCTTAAAGACGGTTTCGCGAAGGTTGAAAGAGGGGAAATTTTCTTATATAATTTACATATAACCCCTTATGAGTTTGCGCGCCGGGATGAGGTAGATCCGAAAAGAGCGAGGAAGCTTCTCTTGCGTAAGAAAGAGATACGCTACCTTGCCGACAGAGTGTCCAATAAAGGTCTGACGCTGATCCCGCTCAGGCTCTACTTTAAAAAGGGGCTTGCAAAAATCGAAATAGTGCTTGCGCAAGGAAAAAAGAGTTACGATAAACGCGAAGCTATAAAACGTAAAGAAGCCAAGCTCGAAATCGATCGGGCGTTACGAAGAAAGACATAACTCGCCAAATCGGCGAATTTAAACCAATAAGGGGGTGAAAGGTTTCGACCCGGATTTTTGGTCGAGAAGCAGCATGTAGAGGTTGCTAGGAGGCCTCTATAAACACCTGGCAAAAACATAAACGCAAACTACAATCCAGTAGCCGAGGCTGAGGCAATCTTGGCCGAGGATGCGTTACATGTTCCTACATTTCTAGGAACAGCTCCATTAGTAAGTGTCCTGGGATACTAATACGGAGTCCAATTAAGCAGGATAGCTTGGGGGCTAGTTTTCGGTCCCTAAGCGAAACTTAACGGAAAATGCTTCTTTCTAAATCCAGTTTACCGGAGTTAGAAAGGAAAAGATAAAAGGCAGACTAAACATGTAGACACTTCTCGGTTTAAAGACGGGGACCCGGGTTCAAATCCCGGCACCTCCACCAATTAAAAAATGCCACTATGAAAATAATGGCATTTTTTAATTTCAAGAGGGGAACCTGAGGTTCCCCTCTATGACGCTCCCCGGCACTAATTTCATTCAAAATTAGTGCCGGGTCACTGTACTCCCCTCCTAATAGGAAACTCGAAAAATCAAGTGTTCTAAATAACAAGGGAAGGAGAATATTTCTCCTTCCCTTGTTCTATCCTATCCTCTTTACAGAAGTGTTGCTTTGCAACAGCCGGGATTTGAAGCGAGTGCCCGCCGACCAAAGGGAGGAAAAGGCCGTAAGTCAAAGACCGGCCGTCAGGGCGCGAGGGGAGCCTACGCAGGCGCGCTCCGCCGCGCCGTAGTAGGCAAATCCCGGCACCTCCACCAATTTAAAGACCCTCTCTTGCGAGAGGGTCTTTAAATTTCATAGGGGAAAACGTAGTTTTCCCCTCTTGACGCCACGCCCTTTCAGTAAGACAATACTTTGACAGAAAGGGCGGGGCTGTCACCCCTTTCCTTATAGGAAGTCAACCAATTATATATAGCGAAATTCGAAATCCGTTATTCGTATACGAATTTCGAATTACGACTGTCGAATTTCACGTCTTATGTTTCATAGGTCGCAGAAGTTTCAGAGGTTGCATATGTTGCTTTCTTTGCGCTATGCAACCTCTGCAATCTTTAGCAACCTCCGCAACATTTGCAACTTCTAACTGCTTACCGTAACCTTTTCGAAAGAGATTGCTTCGATGCGCTCAAAAATACAAGGCATCTCGCAATGACACGTTTTTTCGTCAATGACACAAGCTCGAATCGTCCATCGTCCGAGCGAGCGTAAGCGAGCGGACGTCCCACGTCCTACGTAACGAGTACCCCTACAACCTACTACCTATAACCTATGAGCTAAGAGCTGTCGAATTAATGGGTTTCGAGTCAACCGAAATCCCTTGAGGATTAGCGACGGTTATGTTATATTATGACTCATTATAGAGACCTTAGGTAATGAATAAGAATAATATTATCGTTTTATTTCTTGCCATAATCATAACTCTTTCGGGTTGCGCATATCATGCCGAGATTATTCGAATACCGGATAATACTCTTTATAATCAGAGCCTGATTTTTAATAATGTGCAATACGTGTCCCTTTTGAGGTTCTGTGATTACTATAACCTGGGTTGGAATTGGGACCTGGTTTCGCAGAGGATAGAGGTGAAAAAAGGCAATAAAACCATCGTGCTGAGGCCCGGTTCCAATATCGCGCTTGTGAACGAAAGGCCCATAGAACTGGACCACCCGTTAGAATATAAAGACGGCACGGCCTATATTCCTATCAAAACGGCTTTGTTTGTATCAGAATATGTGCTTGGCCTAAAGGAACCGCCTGTCCCGATCGCAAAATTATATCAGATAAAAACCATAGTAATAGACCCCGGGCACGGCGGTAGGGACCCGGGAGCAATAAGCAAATACGGAACCAGAGAAAAAGACATAGTGCTGGATATCTCCAAAAGATTAAAAAGGTATTTGGAGAGTCGGGGGCTTAACGTTATTTTAACAAGAGATAACGACGTCTTTATACCGCTTAATAAAAGGGCGGCTTTTGCAAACGATAGGAACGCCGATCTT
>MHFD01000070.1:6262-15271 GCA_001804045.1 Omnitrophica bacterium RBG_13_46_9 | reverse complement strand
GCTTCCGGGTATTCGCGCGCGAGGGGATTTGAGGTATACTACCTTTCCGAGACAACAGACGATAACGTCCGCGCACTCGAAGCGGCCGAGAATGCTTCCATAAAATTTGAGGAAGGGAAGATGACGAAAAACGAAGATCTATCTACCATGTCGACCGTATGGGATCTGAAACTTACCGAAAACAGAAGGGAATCAAAAGAACTTGCTTATTACATATATAACATAACTTCGGATAGCTTGAACATGAAAAAAAGAGGCGTCAAGGGAGCGCGGTTTTTAGTCTTAAAAGGCGCTAGGATGCCGGCTGTGCTTGCCGAAGTAGGTTTTCTGACTAACAGGCGCGAGGAATCTAAACTGAAAGACACTTCTTTCAGAGAAGAAATCGCCGGCGCAATAGCCCGTTCCGTCTTGGCCTACAAAAGAGAATATGAGCGGACCAACGGTTTTTCGCAGTAGGTTAGTTATAGCACGTTAGCTCTTAGCTCATGGCTCGTAGCTCTTAGGAAAGAAATTGATCGATATTCATTTAAACTCATGGAAACTCATTGAGATACAATTGAAATACATTGAAACTCATTGAAATTTATGGAAATACGTTGACTCGAAACTCATAAGCAAACTTCGAGTTTCGCTATATATAAATGGACACACGACCGATCGGAATATTTGATTCAGGCGTAGGCGGCTTAACGGTTATAAATAAGGTTTTACGCCTATTACCGAACGAGAACATCATATACTTTGGAGATACGGCAAGGGTGCCGTATGGGAATAAATCCAAAGAAACCATTATACGTTTCTCAAAAGAAATAGTGAAGTATCTACTGGGTTTCAAGGTAAAGCTTATTGTTGTCGCGTGCAATACCGCTTCCAGCTTAAGCCTGGAGACACTTAAACGTTCATTTTCGGTGCCTGTTGTCGGTGTGATAAAGCCTGGCGTGGAAGAAGCGCTTAAAGTCAGCAGAAACAAGCGTATCGGGGTGATCGGGACAGAGGCGACGATATCCAGTAACACCTATAAAAAAGCTATAGAGAATATCGATAAAAGTTTTTTTGTTATTCAGAAAAGCTGCCCTCTTTTTGTTCCGTTAGTGGAAAACATGCATCTCTACGACGATATAGCGGTTAGGGTGGCAGAAAACTATTTATCGCCCATATTTAATAAAGGAATCGATACGCTGATTCTGGGGTGTACGCATTACCCCCTTCTGAAAAACGTGATACAGCGTATTGCCGGAAGAGACATAGAGCTTATAGATTCCTCAATGGCTGTAGCAAGGCACGTAAAGCGGCTTATGGAGAGAAGAAATCTGATAGGTGGTTCTATACGGCCATATACGAAATTTTTCGCAAGCGATAACACCGAAAACTTTTCTAAACTTGCCAAGATTTTTCTGCGGAAGAGCATCACGGCTAGAAGGGTTATATTCTGAACATAATGCCATGGCGGATCCCGGCCTCCCGGGACGGAACGATTTGAGGAATAGAGAAACATGAGGAAGGTTAACGTGAATGATATCAGAGATGTGGTTTCCGAGCTTTGCATCGAAGCCAATGTCAATTTGCGCGGGGATATACGGAAAGCCTTGAAAAACGCTATCAGGAAAGAGGCTAATAAAAAAGCAAAGCACGTGTTAGAAATATTGCTTCAGAATGCCAGAGTCGCCAGCATGGAAAATCGCGCCCTCTGCCAGGACACGGGTATGGTTTCCGTATATATCCGGGTAGGACAGGATGTGAAACTTGTGGGAGGCAGTTTAAAGGAAGCCATCGACAGAGGGGTAATAGACGGTTATAAAAAAGGTTTCTTAAGAAAATCCGTTGTAAAAAGCCCTATTCTAAGGGATAACACAGCCACGAATGCGCCGCCTATAATTTATACCGACATAGTAAACGGAGACGGTATAAATATTACTGTTATGCCTAAAGGTTTTGGCAGCGAAAATAAAAGCAAGCTTAAGATGCTGGATCCAACAGCAGACAAAAAAGAGATAATCTCTTTTGTCCTGCAGGCTGTAAAAGAAGCGGGCCCTGATGCGTGCCCGCCTTATATCCTTGGGATAGGGATTGGCGGAACTTTTGATAAGGTAGCGTCGTTGGCGAAGCAGGCTTTAATCCTCCCTGTAGATAACATCAATCCGGAAAAATATCTGAGAAAGCTCGAACGTGCTATAATGAAAGAGGTAAATAAAATCGGTATTGGCCCTATGGGGCTTGGCGGAAGGACAACCTGTCTGGGGGTCAACATTCTGGAATATCCGACACATATCGCTGGATTGCCGGTTGCTGTAAATGTAGGGTGCCATATTACAAGGAGCGCCAGCAAAGTTATATAGTTATAAGCGTCTAGCGTCTAGCGATTAGCGTCTAGAAAGAAAAAAAGATTTTTATGAGATCTCTAAACGCTAGTCGGTAGACGCTGAAAGATATATGCAAAGAATAACTACACCTTTAACTAAATCCGTAAGGACTCAACTCAAGTCCGGAGAAGAAGTGCTTTTAAGCGGCACGATTTATACCGCCAGGGATGTTGCGCATAAAAGGATGGCGAATCTTATGCAAAAGGGGAAAAAACCTCCGATTGATTTGAAGAACGCCGTAATATATTATACAGGCCCTACCCCTATACGAGGGGACGGTTTGTTTGGTTCATGCGGTCCTACGACAAGTTCACGCATGGACAATTTTACTCCCGGTTTGTTAAAGATGGGTCTGGGCGGTATGATAGGGAAGGGAAAGCGAAACGATGAAGTCAGGAGCTCGATTGAAAGATACAAAGCGGTCTATTTCCTGGCCGTTGGCGGCGCAGGGGCTTATTTGTCAAAAAGGATAGTGTCATCCGAGGCAGTGGCGTTTAAGGAATTAGGTCCGGAGGCTATTTACAGATTAGAGATAAGTGATTTCCCTTTAGTCGTCGGCATAGATTCGAGAGGGAATGATATTTATAGACGTGGATAAGCATGGATCGGATATGGATTGGCACGTGACTATATGAGCCATTTAGATCCGTAAAGAATCCGTGAGTATCCGCATATTTAAAAAAGGCATAAACGCATGAAAAGGCATGACGGCAGAAAAAATACAGAATTAAGAAGGATAAAAATTACCCCCAACTTCATGAGGTTCGCCGAAGGTTCCTGCCTTTTTGAGATAGGGAACACAAAAGTGGTATGTACCGCCTCAGTAGAAGATGGAGTTCCTAAATTTTTGGAAAATAGGCACACGGGCTGGATAACAGCGGAATACAGCATGCTTCCGCGGTCCTGCAAAACAAGGGTAGTGAGGGAGGTTTCAAGAGGGAGATTGGGCGGAAGGACACAGGAGATTCAGCGTCTGATAGGCAGGTCGCTTAGGGCAGCCGTGAACTTAGAGAAACTGGGAGAACGTACCATATGGATGGACGCGGATGTTATGCAGGCCGATGGAGGTACGCGGTGCGCAAGTATTACAGGATGTTTTATAGCTTTGGTGCTGGCATTGGAGAAATTAAAAAAAGACCGCGTCCTTGACAAGATCCCCCTCTCGGATTATGTAGCGGCGGTGAGCCTTGGTATTTTGGACGGAAAAGAAATACTGGATCTCACTTATGAAGAGGATTCCAGGGCAAGTGTCGATATGAATATCGTGATGACCTCCAAAGGTGAGCTCATAGAGATTCAGGGAACCGCCGAAGGCGAACCATTTTCTACGACACAGATGAGCCATCTTATAGGGCTGGCAAGAAAGGGGACGCAAAAAATATTTGCCGTCGAAAAAAAGGCATTGAAATCCGCTGTATAACCGATAATCGCGCGGATAATCCCACGAGATCCTTCTAAGATATATGTAGCTGTTTAAAAGCATATAAATATGGAACACTTGGTAATTGCCACAAATAACAAAAACAAAAAACGAGAACTGGAAGAGCTCCTTAAGGACCTGAAAATAGAAGTATTGACTTTGTCTGACCTGGACATGCATCTCCCGCATGTTATAGAAGACGGCAGGACATTCAGACAGAATGCGGTAAAGAAGGCCATCACCTTTTCTCGCTATATTAAAGAAATGATCTTAGCCGATGACTCGGGGCTTGTGGTCGATGCACTCGGAGGCAAGCCCGGGGTTCGTTCTTCGCGGTTTGCCCATACAAAAGCTACAGACGGGGAAAACAACAGTAAGCTACTTGCTCTTATGAAACATGTTCCGGCAAAAGAGAGACAGGCTAATTTTGTCTGTGTTTTGGCCATTGCTAAAAACGGCACACTATTGGGTGTTTCCAAGGGGGAATGTAGCGGAACTATAGGATTTGAAGCAAAGGGGGAAAACGGCTTTGGTTATGACCCTGTTTTTACGCCAAATGGATATAACCTTACTTTTGCACAGCTTAAACCTTCGTTCAAAAATCGCATCAGCCACCGCGGACAGGCACTGAGAAAGGCGCGGAGTATTATAGAGAAATACATAGAATGACCGCGCAAATTTTATGACCAAGGAAGAGCGCCATAATTAAGGCGTTATGTGTTTGGCATGTGCCTTGAGCTAGAAATACGCGTGTCAAATTCCAGATTGTCATCAGAATATATTTTTGAAAACTTTATTTATACCTTCTTTAATGACATTGTTTACACCGCCCAAATATTCCAATTTCCACTTTGGTTTTTTAATGGTTCCGGTAAGGCGGCCACTACCCATCAGGTTGCCGAATCGCCCTATTAATTCCTGGATGTCTGTTTGCAGATCGCTTCCTTCCGTTTTTTCAGACTCTACAATCTTACTTTCAACTTTGAAGTCCAGATTTGTATCAAAATCCATATAGCCATTGGCATGGATATTGATGATATTGCCCCACAATATGAGATTATTTGTTGACACCGTTTTATTAGAGATGTAGAAATCAGCCGATGCCTTTGTTATGTCGATTTTTTTTAGCGCCGGCATGACGTTCTGAAAATAGCCGTAAAGATTTCCTATTACCGGAGCCAAGATGGGCATCGGGCCGAGGTTAGCGTCATTTATGAATATTCTTCCGTTGCCTTCCATTGAATTTATCATCAGGTCCCTATTCTCGGCGTCACCATTGACCGCGATCTCTGAGAAAAGGTAACCTCTTATATCCCTGTTTCCCAGTTTGGTATTTTTAAGAAGAACCCCGATGTCTATATTGTTTAATTTGCACTTTATCTGGTAGGGCGCGGTTCCCTTACGCTGAGGATCGAATGTCATGGCGGATGTGAGTGAACCGGTATTGGAATAAGCACTAAAAAGCGACACATAAATTATTCCGCCTTTTATACGGGTGTCCATACTGAAATCGTCTAAATTGAAATTCAATACTTTTATGGTTTCGGCATTCGATTTCGCTTCCCCTTTCCAGTCGGAAAAATTGTTTAATTTTCCGTTAAAATAAAGAGAACTGCTTATTTTGCCCTCGGGGTCAAGAAATTCCATGTATTTCCTGATTTCCTGCGAAGCGAAATAAGCCATGTCTTTTATGTCGATATCCGCCTTTCCAAACAAGGAAATACGCGGCTCTGTTGGATTTTCAAGCTCACCCATTAATTCAAATGAGGAATTAAAGAAATTGCCTTCTATCTTAGGTATTTTGTAAACCCCCTCTACCTGCTTCACGTTGGAGACAATATTGATTTTCTGGGAATAGATCTTGAATGTCATATAAAGTTCATTCTTGGGATTGACGGCCTTGAGATACAGGTTACACGGCTCGCCTTTTATCGTAAAGCGCATTTCGTAGATCCCTATATATTTGGGACTTATATCGATGGAGCCATTTATGCTGTCTATGTCGAAAAACGAGCTTTTTACGTGAAAATTGCGGAAATTTATGTTTTGTATCGTTTCAAGAATGTCTATATTCTCTTGGCCTTTCTTGAGCAGTTTCGCTGAAAATCCAAAAGTGCCGCTTACGCGTATATTCCCTAGCTGCGCATTATCCAGGGTGATTGTCGGGGAAAATACCCGCTTTGTCAGCAATTTCAAAAGCGGAAATTTTATGTAAAGCTCCGGTAAATAAAGCACTTTTTCCTTGTTTAAAGCATCCCTGTAAACGGAAAAACCTACAAGGCACACGCCTTTTAAAGATACATTACCCACTTTCTCTATCTCTATCCCTCTCTTGATAGAGGTCACCATTCTTTTTATTACAAAGACCTTGTATGTATCGAAAATTAAATCTTTCTTGACGTAGATAGCCACGCAAGTTACAACCAAAGACACGGCTACCGTTATTATGACTTCTTTTGTCCACACTTTCATAAAAACTTCCTTATTCGTTCATTCGCTAGATTAATTATAGACTATGGTAACGTCAATTTCAAGTCTATTCCTAAAGCAACGTATAATATCTTGTGTAAATTCGGTTGCCAGACGGCGGCGAGCGTTCCCTTCCGCCTAAATATTGTGGCGGCCGGCAATCAATATGAGGAGATTTCGATCACTCAATTGCCGAATCCGTCCCTCGACTTCGCTAGGGATGGTTCGAAGGACGGTTCGAGGGATGGTGAGCGACCGAAGGGAGTCCCGAGCTTTGCCGAGGGACGTAGTCGAACCACGACATGGGAGTTTTTCGGCTCCAGGGTATCCCGCCGCTGTCCGACGACATAATTAGGCGTTGTATTATTCCGGGTCTTATGTTACAATTCTGATGTGGCATTTGTGTTTAATCTAAAAAAGCGACTTAGGCGTAGCATGCTTTCAACTGGAAAAAAAAGAAGGTTTTGGATGTCACAACCGCTTTTTTATTGACATACCGAGTCACCTTGGATTGCGTGCTCATATGATAAGAGGAAAAGGCAAAATGTTATATACAACCATATGTTACATCGCCTCGTGCTTATACTTCCGTTGATTTTATATCAATATTATAAGTAATATTTTACATACACTTGATTTTTGTACCTTTTTATGTTACACTTGTTAAATAAAATACGCATAATATCTTTTTTAACCGGGAATCCTTCTAAATAATAAAAGCTAGTTTTTGCACATAAAGTAGCGCTGGGAATAAATATATACATACGAGAATCTAAAGGAGTAGTTATGCAAAATAGGGAGGCCCTGTTTAGGACCTTATTAGCAGCGGTAACCGTTTTTTGTATAATCTTGATTTTTGCCATGTTCCGCCATTTAAAAAAGGCGGAATTTGATTTTAACGATAAAAAAGCGGAGATGATAAAGGAAAACCTGGATTTAAAGGATAACCTTAGCTCCTTAAAGGAAAGGACCGAAAGGGAAACAAAAGCTTCTAAGTTTCTAGAGGAAGAGAACAAAAAGCTGAAACAGGAATATTCTTACAGGGTTGATGTATTAACGGGGGAAAACGTTTCTCTGGTGAAGAAAGTAAAAGAACTGGAAGAAAAACCGTTGGTGGAAAGGCTAAAAGATGCCCTGGAGGTCGAGCAGGACGAAAAGGTCAAAGAGTACCTAGAGAAGGTTTTATATAATCTAGTGTTAATCAGAAGCGGAAAGACCGTAGAGGCGGATGAGCCTCCTATCGTAACGGCAGCAGCAGGGAAGAGCGCTACGGGGGGGTCGGTTGCCTCACAGTTGGCACCTCAAATCGAAGAAAGCGAAACGGTTCAAGCCGAACTGCAACCCCTGCCTACGGCCGGAATAAACGGAAAGATAGTTTCAGTAGACAGAAAAGATAATCTTATAGTTGTTGACCTTGGACGCCGAGATAATATAAACGAGGCCCAGCGATGCATTATCATAAAAGACGGAAAAGAGATAGCGTCATCGAAAATAATCAGCGTGCGCTACAGGGTATCAGCGGCTTTTGTAGATGATATCAGATATGCTTACAGCATGCGCAATATAAACGAAGGGGATGAAGTCCTGGTTGTGCAAGAAGAATAGAGATACCATAGCTTATCGACCTCAATAGGATATAGAAAAAGAAAGGAGCGTGAAATATGAAAGGTCTAGCGCAAGCGTCGGTACTTTTAGCGATAATTATATTCGTAGCGGGGATATTGATGAAACTCGGTATGCCTGCAATAATGGGTTTAGGGCTTGGTGGCACAACAAAGGTCACCAGCATACTTCTTCTTTTCGGGATTAATTTCGCGCTTTTGGAATTGCTGAAAAAATAATTTGATACGGTTTAACAAGGCTTCCTGTTTCAAAGATTTATTATTTTGCCATAGCGTTATTGACAACTTCTATAAGCTCTCTGATTGAGACATTCTTGCTTACATATCCCGCAGCGCCTGAGCAAAGAGCTTCATTAACCAGCTGATCTTCATATCCCAGACCCGTTATCATAATAATTGGAAGATCCGGATATTTTATTTTTATCTCTTTCAACAACTCGATCCCCGATTTACCCGGTAGACGTATATCCAATAACATAATGTCTATTTTTTCTTTTTCTAAAATAACCGACGCAGGTTGGCCGAAAGGAGCAGTAAACACGCGCCACCCCCTTAATTCAAAAACCTCCTTGAATGTCCTCAATATGCCTACTTCGTCATCGACAATCAGCATGACAGAGTTTTTATTTTCCATGTCTTTATTCACTATATTGTGTCGGTAATGAACGATAGTTTTTTCAATCTTTTTATACCAATATAGTATATCTTACCTGCGCCAGTATTGCAATATCATAATAAATATGATATAATCTTTTGCAAAGTCACACCTTGGACGATCCGATGGCCTGTTACTTATTCCGCGGAATCGCCTGGGAGATTCTGATATTTTCTGCGGCATTATTATAAATTAGGCATACAATGGCCGAAACAAAAGAAGAAAAAACAGTTTCGATATTTGAGTCCATTGAATTCGTTCTTCACCACCCTTGGCTTTTCATATCCCCCTTCATTATCATTATGAGCGTTCTCTTTGCTAAGTTATCGGTAGTGCAACTTGCCTATCAAACCTCAGCCATATTGTCTTTTGAAGCTATTGGCACCGCATTTGACCGTGAAAAAGAAAAGGGCCAATTGGAGCATCGTATAAACGAGATAATCGAAAAAGTCCTTGTGGGCGCAGGCATGCGTGGGATCATTG
>MHFD01000070.1:0-6226 GCA_001804045.1 Omnitrophica bacterium RBG_13_46_9 | reverse complement strand
CTCAAACTTATAACTCCCTGCGCGCACAACTACGAAGCATAGGCATAAGATACGATCCTAAGATCAGTATCGCGACTGTAACATACAAGTCCTCATCCCCGGAAATTTGCTACAAGGTTGTGCAGGCGACGATTAATACCCTAAAGAGCGAGATAAAGAAGACCACTCAGAGAAAACTGAAGGCAGGGCTGGAGTTTTTAAGACAGCAGCTGACATACTACAAAAACAAGATTAAGATAATAGATGAAGAGATATCAAGCATCAAGAGTGAATTACAGAGGAAAGCCTCGGATTTGACTGATGAGGAAAAAATCTTGGTAGGGGAAATCACCGGCGAGAGAGAATTGACCATTAGGGATAAAACAGTCCTGCAGAAATTGGCTAAGTATGACGAAATACTAGCTAATCTGCAGCTCCAATTATTGGAGTTTCAAAAAAGAAAAGAATCCTTGCAGAAAAACTTAGAGACCGGGGATTACACGATAAGAGGTTCATCCAGCAGAGATTTGTATGGCGAAAGTTACGCCAAACATTATTCCGATGCCATCGCCAATAAGGAATTTGAACTCGCTAATCTTGTTTCACAGGGGTATTTGCCGGAACATCCGCAGGTGCGAAGACTTCAAAAAGAAATAGAAACTCTACAGCAGCTGAAGGAAGAACGGCTCAAGACTTTGACTGAAGAAACAAGAGGTATTCAGAAAACCGAAAATGATAGAAGAGCGGAGGAGGATGTCAGGGCTGAATTGGAAAAGGTCGAACTTGAGATCGAGACCGCAAACGATAAGATAGGGTTAATTGTAAAAAAATATCAACAAGCTTCGCCGCAACCGGTGATTGCAGGGTCAAACACGGTCTCAAACTTGGCGTTAAGGCTAAAGGAATTAAGAGAAGAAAAAGAGATCAGCCAGAAATATTATAATAGTATAATAAGAGAGTTAGAGGAAGAGGAGTTGAAAGCCCGTGTGGAAGAAGCAGAGGCTGGTTTGAATATAATCGTAATGGAGGAACCGCAAATACCAACAAGGCCGATACCTTTTCAGAAAACCCCGAAAATTATATGGGGTATTGTGCTATCGTTATGCATAGGAACGACCCTTGCTTATGTTGCCGAATCGCTGGATAACTCCGTAAAATACGCTGCTGAATTGCGAGAACTTGTGCATCTGCCGATTCTTGCCTCGATTGACCAGATGAATACGATTCAAGGGATAAGAATAAAGCATTTCCGTAGAAATGTCATTATGACCAGTTTGATAATTTTTGCGTTAACAGCCAAATTTTTGCTTAAGTTCAGATTATTTGCGTTGATCTTTAGTTTTATAAAATAAAATCATTTTATGAAGAAAATCCTAGATATCTTAAAGAAAATCCTGGCATATTATACCCCGCCGATGTACGTTATAAAAAAGATGAAGACCCCGGATGGCGTAGACGGGCACCTTGTCTCTTATACTGACAAGCATTCATTTGTTGCCGAGCAGTATAAGGTTCTGCGTACTAACCTCTACTCTTTATCTCCCCGGGAGACGCTCAAAACAATTGTAATAACAAGTAGCCAGAGCCAGGAAGGGAAATCCGTTACGAGTTGTAATTTGAGCTATACCCTTTCTCTGGATACGGAAAAAAAGATTTTGCTTTTGGACGCCGATTTTCGAAGACCGTCAATACACAGGTTGTTCGGTATACCCAGAAAACCGGGGTTTACCGATGTCTTAAGCGGCTTGGTGGAACTCGAACATTTTACGAAAAAACCCACTTTTGGGAATTTGCATGTGATACCTTCCGGGACCCTGATTACCAATCCTTCGGAATTCCTGAGTTCTATAAAAATGAGAAACTTGATCAAGGAGCTTAAGACGAGTTTTGATTATGTGATTTTTGATTCACCGCCTGTTATAAACGTGACGGATTCCTGTATATTGGGTTCTATATGTGACGGTGTTATTCTTGTGGTAAAAGCGGGGATAACTCCAAAAAATATGATCGAAGAGGCCTTTACTATGCTAACGCATGCGCAGGCTAAGCCAAAAGCTTGCGTTCTGACTAATACCTCTATCCCGGTTTATTACTACTATGTATCAAGATATAAATACTACTACAAATACAGATATGGCTATAGGAGCGACACGCCAATAGATACCTCTGTAAAATAATACATCATTTCATAATTTCCCGCCATATGATATCTCGCTCTGTGTTTAATCAAGGGCTTTCATCCGTCCCAACCCGTGCGAAATGTATATAACGGCTTTTTACCGTCTGCGGTTAATGTCGCACATATTGTTATATTATTTCTCCGGAGGTGTGTTACAGGGGTCTATTTGATAAGCTTTTTTATTTTTGGCAGGATTTTCTCTGCTACAAAAAGCGCATATATTTTTTGTCCTTCAAAGGTAAAATGCATATCGTTAGGAATGTAATACTTTCCCGGATTGTCTTTAAATGCTCTTTTCAGGTCTGCGGTAGCGTTATAGAAAGCGACATTATGGCTGGTTGTGACATCTTCGAGCGTTTCAGATACAAAGGTATTCCAGTAAAGCCCGTTTTTATCCTGTTTAAGATGCTGTAAATGCGGGTGATATATTACCATTATCCTTTCTCTGTCTTTCATTAGATTAATAAGCGTTTCTATTAGCTCCGTAACGTTCTCTTTGAAAAAAGAGATCTCTTTATCGTAAGTCTCCCGAGCATTGGCGCTGGTATCTGTGGAGATATACAGGGTGTGCGACCTCTGATTTTTTCTATATTCCTTTGTGATTTGGGGCATATGTATTCTTGTAAAGAAAATCTTTGAGATAAGTCGCGTTAAATACAGCGGTTGTGTGCGGATCTTTATAAGGTTTATGATAAAAAAATCATGGATCGGGGTTTTTTTAACCCCGATTATCTTGTTTTGATTATCTCTGACTATAAAGTCTTTATATAACATGTAATCATCGCCCATGTCCGTTTCGTCGATGTCAATAACGACTAAATCGGGCTTAAATAGGGGGATAAGCTTTTTGGCCTGAGGTATAAATATGACGGTTGAATAAGAAGTGTGTCCTGCGTTTAAGAGAGATATTTTCCTGTTTCTTAGCTCCGTTTCCTGCAGATACTTCCAGGTCTGTTGAGGAATCGTATTTTCATCATCATACCCCTCCATGAAGGAGTCCCCCATGAAAAGTATTTTGAATGCGTCCGGATCATCTCTCAAATCGGGTATCAATTTATTGATCCTTATACCGTACTTATCATAGCATTTTTCCTTTTTTTTACCGCACCAGTAAAAAACTGTTTTTCCAGGCGCTGGTTTATGATTCAGGGTATCAGAGAGAATGTCCGTAGTCACATTGCGCATCTCTAGATCGTATATAGGTTGATCGATCTTTTGCTGCAGGCGCAGGAAGACCTCCGATATGATAAGCAAGAAAAGGGTATATAAGGCTATATTTCTGATTTTAGTCTTTATATTCATTATACCGTTATTCGCCGTTCTTTTTTTGGTTTTACCGGCTTAGAACGAATGTGTTGCGCCGGATATAATAAAGCTTTAAAAATCATACCTTATCCAGAGTTCACTAGTCAATACAAAATATTACGGCTATACTATAACCAAAGAGATATAATAATGAGGGATAAAATGTTTTAATATAGTATAAGGTTTAGTCTTTATCGAAAAAACCTGAATTTCTGCTTTATCCGATGCTATCTTTCCTGCGGATTTTTATGCGAAGCGTCCAACAACCCAGTTTCTCTTCATGATAGTTTGTTTTCAGCCAGTTAGTCAACTTAGGCATATATACGCCTCCATACAGCCTTCCCGTAATGATTACGTCAGGGTCATATGCCTCCATTTCCCGTATCCATCCTTCGAATCCTCCCGGCGTCGCGTAATGGATCCGGCGGTCGATGCCGGCATTGATGAAAATATACGGGTTGGGATTTTTAAGATGAAGTAGGGTTAAGATCTGCGGGGCCTCTATGCATATTATTTTGGCGTCCTTCCCGAATCTTGCCGCTATTTTATTGGCCACTTTCCTCTGTCTCGCGATACCGCCCTCTCTTTTATTTTTTTCCCGAATTTGGCGCACTTGTGTACAAGATACCATAAGAAGGGTGATGCACATGGCTATGCTCAGAAACGGTATGGTTTTCCTGCGGAATCTCAGGTCTTTTGCCTCTTCCGCGTGCTTAAGCGCAAGATCAAGAAAGCTAGCGAACCCCAGCGATATGTATGGATGAAATACGAATAAATCAGGCGGGCCCTGGACATCCACCAGTGTCCATATGCAAAGAAGAGGGAAAGACAATAGAAGCGGCGCAAACCTGTCTTTGGATATCATGTCCTTGACCGAACGATAAGATATGTATCTTGAGGGGTACCAGTATAGCACCGTAATAAAGCCGATAAGCGTAGATAAGTACATTGCTCTTTCAGACACCCATACAATGCGTAAAACACGCAAGAAATTCTTGATAAAAGATATCCCCTGTATCCTGTCAGGATTCCTAAGATTAAAAAAGATAAACCCGTCGAGGAAATCATATAGCGCACCATGATGGGCAAAATAGGCGATTATGAGCAATAGCGGTAACCCGATTCCCGCCAGGACACGGCATAGAGCAGAGACCTTTCTTTGGCGTTCAGACTCGGCCGCAACAGAGAGAAAGATTGTCATGAGAGGGAAGATTCCCATAGGTTGCCAGGTCAGGACGGCCAGAGAACTAAATAGACCTGCCCAGAACCACTGTTTTTTGCCTGAAAAGAGCAGTGTCAGGGATATAAATAAGACAAGAGGGGTTTTGGGGCGCGGACCGGCAGCGGCATGGATAGCAAAGTAATAGAATGTTAAAGAAGTCAGAGCTCCGAGGATAGCCACTCTCCTTGAGCGGAAAAGGCTGTTGCCAAGAAGATATATGGACAAAACCGCGAGACAACTGATTAATAAGAAACCTAAACGGACAACATGTAAGTCATCGCAGTCAAGGATATTGGAAATCATTACCCCGAATCCCACAATTAAGGGGGATAGTGGGCCTTTTATTTCAAAACTTGAGACATATGGCGGGACGCCTTTGGCTGCCTGCTGTCCGCTGTATAGATAGATGGCGTCATCCCTGATAAGCATTCCGTTACAGCCTGGCGCGCCGTAGATCAAGGCCGAGATGACAAAAATCAAGACCGCTATAGAGGCTTCCTGAATAAAGTAGCGGTTTTTATCACTGATTTGCATAGTCCTCATCCGATTTACCGGATAAAGCAGAAGCGATTTAGAACCTTGTCCTCAGCCATATCCTGAATAGAGCCATAACATGAGAATAGCCGATAGAAGGCAGATTTTTCAGGCTGAAGATCTTAGTCTTGCCTACGGAGCGCGCGCGATGCCTGATCGGAAACTCCTTCATTGAGCATCGGCTGGCGTAAGCCTGTGCTATAAACTCCCACCCGAACCCCTGTGACATCTCCCCTAACCGGGGAGCGAGCATCTTGGCGACAGGGCTCCTCACAAGGATGAAAGTGCAGCTCGGGTCGTGGACCGGCACAGGGAAGAGCAGTTTGTAGATAATATAGAAACCGCGCGAAAGGATTATGCGCAGCCAGCCGTGGGCGCGGTTCAATCTCCTACCGATAAGGATATCGTAATTCTCCTTTTCCTCCCAGAACCTACGAAAATCCACCGGGTCGAACTGCCCGTCGGCGTCAAAACAAAGAAGCCATGGCGCTACGGCAGCCTTTATGCCATCGGTCATCGCGCGGGAGTGATTCTTACGCATGCTGCTGGAGATAACCTTCATCGGAAACAAATGGCTTAGGCGGGAAAGCACATCCTTGGTGTCATCCGTGCTTCCGTCCTCGCAGATTATGAATCGCAGCGGAGTATGGCGGGATAGTGCGCTGTAAATCTCTTCTATGGTCTTTTCTAGGCCGCTCCCCTCGTTATATATCGGCAGTATGACCTCGAGTGCCGGATCGGCGATATGCTTTTTTACATGAACGTTTTCCATTATAACTACAAAGCCTCCCTCGGCTGGCAGTGAACAATATTCACACACCGGGCCGTTTTTTGTATCTCTTTTATGCTTATAAGATTATACTATTTAGGGCATGAAATTCCAAGCGGAATTTATCCAGGAGCGCGGACCGCGATAGGCCGTACATAACTTTATTTCCGGCCCTACAGTTGACTCATAAATAAATGTTACCGAAGTAATAGGCGGAGTCTAGCGCCTTTTCTTGTGT
>MHFD01000069.1:25026-26313 GCA_001804045.1 Omnitrophica bacterium RBG_13_46_9 | reverse complement strand
GTCGTTTATAATAAGGACCTCTATCTGGGCAATGCCGTCTATTTCTCTGGGCAGGTCCCTGAGGGTCTGTGGCAGCGTTTCTTCTTCGTTATAACAGGGGATCTGGATCACGAGTTTATATCGGGGCGTATCGCTCTGCATAATAGAGCTCCTTTCGCTGACGTACTAGACCATAGTATATCAAATCCGCGATACACGTTCAAATACAATTTCGCGTTTTCAGTTTGGAGTTTTAGATCTTGGATTTGTTTAGAGTTTAGTATTTGGAATTTAGGATTTCGGATAACAGGCCCTGAAATCCGTGTTACGCGTCAAAAATATAACGGGACGATCCAGATAATACAACACTTGATTCAAAACCGGTTGATTTTTGGTTTCATCTATGATATTTTAACATGCATGAGCGGTAAAAGGGTCGCCAAAGGTTCAGTATATATTTTCATCAGCCAAACGGTTACGGCAACCACAGCTGTTTGTGTGGTTTTTTTCCTGGCCAGACTTCTCGGACCGACAGAGTTCGGCAGGTATTCGGCGGTTTATGCATTCTGTGTGATAATACACGTTTTGTTTAGATCTGGTTTTACAGGCAGCGTAAGCAAATTTGTCGCGTCGGAAAACGAAAAGGTGTACCCCTTAGTCAGATTTGGATTCCGGAGCCAGGCCATATGGTCGGTCTTTATTTTTTTGGTGATTTTTGTTTTCGCCGGTTTTTTTGCGGAACGTATTTTCAATGACGCGTCCCTGGCTTCCTGCATAAGGATTTCCTCGCTGCATTTCGTGCCGCTGGCTTTTTTTGCCATGTGCTATGCCGTATTGGTGGGGCAGAGAGAGTTCCGGCGCGCGGCCTTGCTTTATTCCGCTTTCCCTTTAACTTTGATTTTTTCCGTATTGGCCGTTCTTATTTTTTGGAGGACGGCGGTAGCGGCGTTTTACGCCGTTTTTATTGCGGCATTGCTCAGTTTGATTCCGATGAGATTCTTAGCGCCAAAAATCGAAAAAAAAGAAGCGGATATCGACCGCGGGCGCGTAATAGCTCTTGCGGTCTCCCTGATCATATCTGCCGCGGCCTTAAAAGCCGTTTTTCAGGTAGACAAGATATTTATCAAGCAGATTATACAGACCGATGACACCGTGGGGGTGTATGCACTGGCCTCCAATTTTTCATTGATCATACAGCTTTTCGCCGTATCGTTGGCCTCGACTCTTTTTCCGTCAATAGCCGCCTCCTTCGCTAGAGGCGATTTGGACCTTACCCGGAAATACCTGCTGGATGGCACCCGCTTTTTA
>MHFD01000069.1:24121-24999 GCA_001804045.1 Omnitrophica bacterium RBG_13_46_9 | reverse complement strand
CCTTTATCAATTAGTAGATACGGCACGATAGGCGCGGCGTGTTCTACGCTGATTTGCTCTGTGGGAGGGGCTGTTGTTTCCGGTGGTTATGTGTTCAGGCTGGTAAAAATGAGGTATCCCTGGGCGCCATTCTTTAAAATTTTTTTCGCGACTGTCGTATGTTTTTCAATCGCGCTTCTTGCCTCAAATCTTGGATATATAATCCGATATGGGATTTATGCGTTATTAGCGGTGGTTTTCATGGCTTTACTCTATCTTGTCAAGGAGCTGACAAGAGGAGACTGGGAAATAGTGAAAAAAATATACGCTAAAAATCGATAAAACGGGGATTTACCGCCTAAGATTTTTGATGTCCAGTCGCTCCACGGTCCAGGTGTTGCCTTTCATGTCGGCGTTGAAACAACGGGTGCAGACTTCGAAGGCGCCAAAGGGGTTCGAGGCCTTCTTGCGCCGCAGGCTGACAGCGGCTTCGGACCTCCAGATCTTACGGATGGATGGCGTCTCATTAAGGTTTCCGTAGCATGCGCTGCCCCAGTAGTCCTGCTCGCATATGGTTACGTTGCCCGTAGCGTGGACAGTAGGGTGCCAGTATTGAAAGTGGCAGAAGTATGAGCCGTGCCTGTTGATGCGCCTGCCCTTCTTGTCGTAGGCGTATACTTGATATCGAGGGTCTGTGGGTATGTAATCCAAGTCGTTTGGCGTAAGGTAGATATTTTTCCGCATGCTGCCGTGTTCGTGCGGGGCGCAGGTTCTTAAGGTAAGCACATCAACATCCAGCTCCAGGGCTATTTTTTTTATGGCGGGTATTTCATGCTCGTTCACTTTCGTTACCATGAACCGCATTTCAATCCGCGGAAGCGCCAAACCGCGGCGTCTCT
>MHFD01000069.1:23003-24109 GCA_001804045.1 Omnitrophica bacterium RBG_13_46_9 | reverse complement strand
GTTTTCTTATGTTGTTCAGGAGCAGGTTAAAATCCCCGCCGATGCGGTACTGACCGTATATTTCCGCTGAAGCGCCGTCAACCGCTATTATCAACTCATCCAACCCGCAAGTAAGCAACTGGTCGATATTGTCCTTCTGATCGATCAAGAGTCCATGCGTTGACATCACTACAATGATATTTTTCTGTTTGGCATAGCGTATCATGTCAAAACACCTGCGGTTCATAAGCGGTTCGCCTATGCCCCATAACATTATCAAGGCCAGGCTGTCACCGAGGTCGTCTATGATACCCGTGAACATCTCAAAGGGCAGATTTTTTTTAGGCAATTTTTTTTCTGATTCCCCGGAACCGGTAGGGCAGAGAGGACAGCGGAGGTTGCATATATTTGTAGGTTCTATTTGTATATAGACCGGCCAGCCAAACGGCATTGGCCTGGGAAAAAGGGCGTTCAGGCCAGTTATGTAATAGTTTGTCAGCTTTTTGAGATTTACGCCGCGGATCACATATGGCACGCAGTCAAAGCTGAACCTTAATTCGCCGGTAAACAGCCATTTTAACATATCTGATATCCCTTCGAAAATAAGCCCGAGCCTTCTTGTTTTTCTCATCCGTTTTTTCTCCGTTTCACTACGAAATTTCCCGCGTATGGGATCTCGCCCGACCGATATTTATCCTCAGGTTTTCTATGCCGTATCTTTCCAAAACGCCGCCGAGATTGGCGCGCAGCGCTTCCGCGATCGAAGTGGTTTTAAAAAATTCCAAAATCTGTGCCGGAAATTCATTAAGCTGCGCCAGGATTAAACCGTGTTCGGGGCCAAGATCAAGGCCTACGGCGCCTTTGGGGGTCGACATTACGGGTACGCCGCAGCCTATGGCTTCGAGGATCTTGAATCTTGTCCCCCCGCCGGATACAAGGGGAACTATAACCAGATCGGACATCTTTATATAGTCCTCTATCTTATCTACCTCCCCGGCGATAATCATGTTCTCCAGAGGCGGCTTGACGCGGCCGGAACCCCTGCCCATAATAAGGATTTTTATCTGCGGATCCATTTTAAGGATAAGAGGCCCGATATCGTCTGCGATCCTCCTATACGCCTCTTG
>MHFD01000069.1:21104-22959 GCA_001804045.1 Omnitrophica bacterium RBG_13_46_9 | reverse complement strand
GAGATCGTAAATCATGTGTATCCTTAAGCGCGAGTTTGGTCTTATGATCAACGGGATAGAATTTGTCGGAATCAATGAAATTCTCGATAACGACGGTATCTCGCCCAAAATTTTTCTTTATATGTTCTGCGTCAAGCCTGGATGTGACAGAGATGGAATCTGCATTCTTGATCGCGTACCGTTCCGCTAGATACACTACTAGGGCTGCCGCAGGCCGTCCCATATCCCTGAACCTTATGTATTCTATGTTATGCTCGTCCAGATGTATCGGGATTCTATGCTTCCCGGCGACTGAGCGCACTGTCTGAAAAAGATAGGGGAAATTCAACAATATCATATCAGGCCGTTTTTCGGATATATTGTCCTTCAAACGACGCGCCAGATCAGGATTTATGAAGTGATTATATTTTCGCCTGCTGGAAAAAAAAACGGTATTAATACAGTTATTGCCCGACCCGCCTTTCCTCGCGGATCCGCGGCTGACCGGCGCAAAAAGGAGGATGGCGCTGCCTGAAGAGGCAAGGCGGCGGCATATCCCGTCGATTCGGCGCGCCGCGCCGTCAATTACAGGATAGATAGGGTAGGGGGTTATTACGAATATTCTATTTGCCAGAGCAGCCTTCCTTTTATTCGGTGCCTATGCTAACTCTTCTATGGTTTTGGCTATGTTGTCCCATGAGAACTCGCCGCTATTTTCGGCTATGTGTCCGGAGAACTCCGAAGCCTTGCCTTCGGCAAAAAACTTTATGACCGCATCGGCCAATGGAGCTGTCTCGCAGGGCGGCACAATATATCCGGTGACGCCATCTTTTACGACCTCCGGCAGGCAGCCGACAGATGTAGCTACTACCGGCCTCTTAAAGGCATATGCCAGCTGCAGTATGCCGCTGCCTGTACCGTGTGTATATGGCAGGACCACCAGGTCTGCGGCCGTGAAGTAGAGACACACGTCTTCATTCGGGACATAGCCGTCCTTGATTACGACATTTCGCTCTATGCCGCTTCTTTTTATCAGGTCGAGATATCGGGTCTTATCCTGCCAGAATTCGCCCGCTACCAGCAAGGTCGCATCGATCTCTTTTAAGATGGCGGACATCGCCCCAAGAAGATATTCCAAGCCCTTATATTTCCTTATAAACCCGAAGAAAAGCAATACATGGCCGCTTAAATTAAGACGCCTTTTTGCCTCATCTGCGGAAAATCCGCCGGTATTGAAGGCGGAATAAAGAGGGTGATAAACCAGTCTGACTTTTGCTTTCGGTACCAAAGCCTTCAGGTTGTTCAGGTCCTCTTTGGAATGGACGATGAAACCGTGCCCAGCGGATAAGGCTAATTTTGCGAGCCAGCGTTTAACAAAAAATGTCTCGTGCTCGATGACATTATGGCAGATAAACAGGACCCGTATTCTCAATATCGCTCTGCAAAAAGCGGCTATTGCAAAGAACGAGGGACCCCAGAAAGAGACCCACCAAGAAATAACAACTACCCGCGGGCGATACCGCGCTATTCTATTGAGCGTGAGAAACCATGTCAGCGGATTCATGGGGGAGATGATGCGGCATGCGCCTTCCTCAATAATAGGGGATTTGCTCACGTCCCTATCGGTCTTTCCCGGGAAAAGGAATTTCGGATATTGCTTTTTAAAACTATAGAGCGTAACCTGATGATTTCTTCTTATGGTCCTGTATAGCAACGTCGTGTAGTGCGATATGCCGCCTCTGAAAGGATACGTTGGGCCGATGAGGGCTATCTTCATAACATCAATTATATACCATGTAATTATTTTATTGCAACGCTTTTCTCTTCATGATACTATGCTGTAAAGATATCCTGATAAATTCCGCGATTTTTTCAA
>MHFD01000069.1:15387-21094 GCA_001804045.1 Omnitrophica bacterium RBG_13_46_9 | reverse complement strand
AAAGTGTCCGATAGAAAAGTCAACGCAATATTGTACACCTGCTTTTTTTTCTCCGGAATCTCGGGACTCATTTACGAAGTATTATGGGCCAAATACCTTTCATTGATCTTCGGCAATACCGCTTACGCCCATACGCTGGTTTTAGCCACCTTTATGGGGGGATTAGCGTTGGGCAGTCTCATGTTGGGACGCCTGGTCGACAAGGTCGATGACAAGCTTGGTTTTTATGCATGGGTGGAAATAGGCATCGCCGCGTTTTGCGTCCTGACCCCTAAATTTTTCGAGTTTTCAAATACCGTCTATTTGACAGCAGCAAGAAACCTTTCTCTAAATGCGCCCGGTATTGTAGGGGTTAAATTCATAATAAGCGCACTTATACTGCTTCCCCCTACGATTTTAATGGGCGGGACACTACCTATCCTTAGCAAATTTATGATCCGGTCCGTTGGCGCGAGGGGAGAGACCGTAGCCCGTCTTTATTATATAAACAGTTTTGGCGCTGTGGTCGGAACGCTCTTTGCCGGGTTTTATCTGATTTACTATTTGGGGCTGGCGTGCTCCGTGACAACGGCATCGCTCATCAATTTTTTTGTCGGCTTTACGGTACTTGTTCTGAAGGAGCCCATAAAAAGACATGCAAGCGTAACGGACGCGGTTGGCCTAAGGGCGCTGATTCCCAAGAGAGAGGAAGCGGAGAATAAGAGAGAGGCGGGCTTTTCCGATAGCATCATCAGGATTTCGCTGGTAGGCATATTCGTATCCGGTTTTGTCGCAATGCTCTATGAGATCATATGGATCAGACTGCTTTCCATGGTGCTGGGCTCTTCCGCCTATTCTTTTTCCCTTATGCTCGCCGCGTTCATTTCCGGTATAACAATAGGGGCCTTTTTGATCTCTAAACGTATGCCCGACACAAGAGCAACGTTTTTATTTTTTGGTCTATGCGAAATATTTATAGGTATTTCACTGATTATTTCTCTTCCGTTCTATGGGAAACTGCCGGCGATATTCCTGAAGCTTTCCAATATTTTTTCGCGGACACCCGAAACATTTCTGTTGTATTCAGCCGCTAAATTTCTGCTCGCATTTATGGTAATGCTGCCGCCCACGGTGTTCCTGGGAATGACTCTGCCCCTCGTAAGCAAGGTCGCGTCCCATAAGCTGGAATTTCTGGGAAGAAGGATCGGAAGCGTTTTTGCCTTCAATACAAGCGGCAATATTTTCGGCGCGTTGATCTCTGGCCTGGTTCTTTTGCCGGCTTTGGGCTCAAAGCTTACGCTGGAATTAGGCGTGGCGATCAATTTATGTCTTGGGATAATCATAATATCCGCGGATAAGCCATCTCCCGCTAGGCCAAAGATACTTCTTGCCACTATGTGTTGTCTGGCATTTCTCGCGTACAAATTGACTATACCCGATTGGGATAAAACCGTATTTAATACGCAGCTTTTCCGATATTACGGCGGAAAGTCAAGCTTTGCCGGGCTTATTAAAGGCAGGGGGCTTGCGGACGCGGAAGTGCTTTTTTATAAAGATGGGCTTGACGCCACAGTTTCGGTCCTGAAATATAAATTTCCAAAACAGCTTACCCTATTCGTGAACGGGAAGGCGGATGCCTCCACGGGGAACGATATGCCTACCCAGGTCCTCTGCGCAGAGCTGCCATTGGTCCTCAAACCGGATATCAAAGACGTCTTGGTGGTAGGATTGGGCAGTGGCGTGACGTGCGGTTCGGCGCTCCTTCACCCAATATCTGTTTTAGACCTGGTCGAGATTTCCCCTTCGGTGGTCGAGGCGAACAAATATTTTGTCGAATATAATTATAACGCCTTACAAGATGATAGGCTCAATCTATACATAGAGGACGCCAGGACTTTTATTCAACGGAACGAAAAAAAATATGACCTGCTGATTAACGAGCCTTCAAATCCCTGGATGAGCGGGGTAGGGGCTCTGTTCTCGAAAGAGTACTTCAGCGATTGCCTAAATCGCCTGAAAGACGGCGGTTTGATGGTCCAATGGGTTCAGACTTACGAGATGGATGACGCGACGTTCGAGATGATCGTCAGGACATATGCGTCGGTTTTTCCCGAGGTGCTGATGTGGGGTACGGGTATTTATGATATTCTCCTTATCGGATCAAAGGAGAAAATCGTGCCGGTGTTCAATGAGTCCGAAAAAAGACTAGCGCAACAGCCGGTAAAGGAAGACTTAGCCCGGATAGGTCTGGGCGATTTATTTACCTTGCTAAGCCTACAACTGGCGTCCGGTGAAACCGTCCGGGAGCTGGTGAAAATGCCCGGAGGCATAAATAGCGACTATTTTCCCATCTTGCAATACAGGGCACCCCTTGCGCTTTATACAAAATCTGTCGTAAAAGATGTGATTACGGATCTGGATGAGAGAAGACTTGCTCCGGAGAGAGGTAAGCTGTTAATCGGGAATTACCTACAGTCCCACAGTATGGGTTATGACAATTATAAGAACTTTTACGGATATATTAGCGCGAAAACCGCATATAATAAGGACATTCTATATGCCCTGGTGAAAAAATGGCATCAGGAATTTCCCGGGGATGAGGACGCGGTCCTGGCGCATGTTTTATATAACGTGGATTTTTTAGATAACGCGATTCGCGCCTTAGACAAGCTGATCGCCGCCGACCCGAAATTTGAGCTATTGGACATCTATGCGTCGTCCTACGCCAGAAGATGCTTTACGCTGGAATCTTTTCTCCTTCCCGAAATTTTTCACGATACTGTAAGAGAAATAAAAATGTGCGCTGATCTGACTGAGAACAAGAAAGCAAAGTTTTATTATCTTCTTGGAAAGGTCTACTGCAGCGCCAAAGATTACAGAGAGGCCCTTCTTTGTTATGAGAAAGTCAAGGATTTGATCGAATCAAAAAAAGAGGTGTATGAACCGCATGAACTGGACTATTCAGCGGTTCTGAATGAGATTAGTTTAGTTTATTATAAAATGGACAACATGGAAAAAGCCCTTGAATATGCGACTAAGGTCCTGGCGTTGGATAAAGAAAATCCACATGCAAAAGCCATAAGTAAATTTATAAAAACCCAGATGATAGCGCGTCGGTCCGCGCGTTAGGGCATTTATGCGCTATGGTTATCTGATCCAAATCTTTCTGCAGGGTTGACAAATAAATTCTTTCGGTATATACTAATATTAATATACTATTTAGATGAAAAAAGGAACGGAAAAAAAAGTATCACGCGTCGGGCTGGATATAGGAACAAGACTTATCAAGGCGTTAGAGGTATCTTCGGAAGGGAGTACGCATAGGCTTATAAAATTCCGTTTCTCTGAAGTCGCTTTCCCGCTTACCCCGGAAAACACCGCCAGAGCCATAAGATCGCTCCTGGAAGAATTAAATCCGTCTGTAAAAGAGGTTAATATCTCTTTTTCCGCTCCCGCCGCCATAGTCAGATTCGTAAACATGCCTACGATGACGCAGGATGACCTCAGAAATTCGCTTAGATTCGAAGCGGAAAAATATATCCCGTATAACATAAATGAGGTCATAATCGACGCCTCCATATTGGAAAACATTTCCGAAACCAAGCAGCAAATGAGGGTGCTCCTGGCTGCGGCTAAAAGAGACGCCGTAGATTCCAGGTTGGCTATGCTGAAAGATATCGGGTATTCCGTGCCTTTGATCGATATAGATAGCTTTGCCTGTTTTAACGCATTCTGCAATGCTTCCGAAAATATAGACCTGTCCAAAAGCGTGGTTCTTATTAATATCGGCTATACCCAAGTCAACGTGCTGATATCCATAGGAAATATCCCATATTTTACGCGAGATATACAGATAAGCGGCAAGGATATAGCCAGGGCCATTTCGAAGGAGTTGCAAATCGAAGAAAAAGAAGCGGATAAATTTATATTTGACCCCAAAGGCAAAAGTGCGGAGGTGCTTGAAGTCGCCAAACCCGTATTGAGCAATCTTGTCGATGAGCTTAGGCTCTCTTTCGGCTATTATGAGAATCAGTACGGAAAAAGCATTAATGAGATTTATATATCAGGCGGCGTAGCGCGTATGGACGGCATATTGGACTACTTGGAAGAGAATCTCGGCATCAGGCCGATGCCCTGGAACCCATTTTCAAAATTCGAGATTAGCCCCGAAATAGACACAAAAAGCCTGGAAGCTGTCAGGGCGCAATTCGCTGTCTGCGCAGGGTTGACGATACGGCGGTAAGGTTTTGTGAGATTTTGAAATTTTTTAATATTTCCAAAAATCACAATACACATAAGGGTAGCAAATTCAATGATAGAACTGAACTTACTCCCCGAAGAACTTAAAAAGAGACGAAGGCGGATAGAGTTGCCCGATGTCCCGATCATACCCATCTCAGTAGGTTTGGTCGCGGTCTTGGCGATAATACAATTCCTGATGAGCGGAGTTGTGTTGTTATGCATTAGGCAGCAAACAGCTTTAGGGAGGACCTGGCAGGAGTTGGCGCCAAAGAAAGCGGAACTCGATCAGCTGAAGAAGAAGATATCCGTTACGAACAGCGGGACTCAGGCCATCGAATCCTTGATGGCAAAAAGGCTTAATTGGTCGCAACTATTGAACGAGTTGAGCAATAGCCTGACCGCGAACATCTGGTTTACGGAACTTAAATACTCAGAGAAAATTGAAAGCATTGCGCTTGAGTCATTCGTGGATTCAGGCGCAAAAAGAGCAAAAGGCGCCGCGTCCAAGAATTACGTGATTCGCAGCTTAAACCTGTCCGGTTGCGCATCAGGCAGGGGGGAAGAGGCTACGACCTATGTAGCCCGTTTCATCAGGGCGCTTAAGGATAACCAGGCATTTTTTGAAAATTTCGATGACGTAGAGCTTATTTCCATAAAACAGGGCTCCGTATCGGGGCAGGATGTCATGAATTTTACACTGGTATGCAGGTTCAAGCCGGAAAAGCTGTAGTATGCTTTTTACGCCTGCGGCCCATTTTAGTGGCTTTAGTCATTGATAGCGAAAGATTATATGCTGGATTTTTCTAAGATCCTTAAAAATATCCCGACAATCGAATTGGATAAAGCAAAAAAAAGAATCCTTCTTATATACGCCTCTGCGCTTTTACTTACCGTCGTTTTATACTTCATTCTTTTTTTACGGCCGACACTTGCGAAACTTTTCGAGATAATCCCGGAACTGAAGGAGCTAAGACAGAATATAAAAGTGGTCCGCGACGACCTGCGTTTTGAGGAGAAGCTTAAAACCAGGCTCGAGGGTCTCCAGGAGGTGCTTGGCGAATATGAAAATAAACTTTCGCGCGAAAAAGAACTGCCAAAATTCCTGGAAAATCTTTCAAAGATGGCGCGAAGCTCAGGCGTAAAGATCCTGGGCATAACCCCGCTCATCAGGACAGAAAAGCAGAAAAGCGGAGCGGGAGATATTTATCAGGAAGTCCCGATAATAATAGGCGCCCAAAGCGGATATCACGAATTCGGGGCATTTATAAACAGACTGGAAAACGACCCGCGTTATATGCAGATTTCGGATATCAAAATGCAGGCCAGCAGAAACAATCCCAGGAGGCACGAGATAGAATTTGTAGTCTATGCCTATACGTTTAAAAAAGAGTCGCAGAATGAATAAAGCGCTTAAATATATAGCCTCTCTTTCAGGCGGCGGGTATATCTTTCTGTTTGTCGCATATATTTTATCCGTTGGGGTTTT
>MHFD01000069.1:9580-15366 GCA_001804045.1 Omnitrophica bacterium RBG_13_46_9 | reverse complement strand
GAGGGCCAGACTATAGGCCGGCTTACCGTAAAAAAGATATCGTTAAATAAAGCTATTGTGTCTATCGATGAAATCGAATACGAGGTCGATCTCTATGCCGACCCCCATAAAGAAAAGAGATGACTCTAAAATCCGGAGGTAATATTGTGAAGATTAAATTTTTACTCAATGTCCTTATCGCAGCGTTTCTGTTTTCGGGCGCGCAGGCTCAGCCGCAGGGAGAGGCTACCCAGGGCGGCGCTGTTGCTGGAGGAATCGCCATGGCAAAAGAAGAGACTTCGTATGTCAAAGCCGGCAATGTAACCGTGAATTTCAAAGATGCCGATATCCGGGCTGTCTTGGACTATTTTGCCGAAGTTAGCGGTGTCGACATAGTGCCCTCGCCGGATGTGACCGGGTCGGTAACGCTCAAATTGACGGATAAGCCTTGGGAAACGGCGTTGGATATTCTTGTAAAGAATTACGGCTACGCGTATGAGCGCGAAGAGAATATCATCCGAGTGGTAACGGTAAGCAGCCTCAAACTCGAAGAGCTTTCGACCGAGGTCATACCGCTGAACTATGCTACGGCGGAGGACGCGCGCGCCGTAGTAAAAGACATGGTTACTGATAGGGGTAAGCTCGCTTACGATTCCAGGGTAAACGCGCTGATCGTCACGGATCTACCTACAAATATCTACAGGATAAAACAGGTAGTCAAGGACCTGGACAAAAGGACCCCGCAGATCATGATAGAGGCGAGGATACTCGAGACGCTTTTGGAAAAGGACGAGAAGATGGGTATCGACTGGAACATGAAGATATCAGTCATAGGAGCAAAAAGACCGACAACGATTCCATTCCAGGTATACGGCGGTTTGCAGCCTGTACCGCATGAGATATTCGAGTATCTCCCCAGGGGCAGGCCCACTACAACCTCGGAAACTACTCCGTCAGGCGGCGGCGCCGCTGTAGAGACCACGACTTCCGCGGAATACCCCTCTGATTGGGTGGCTCCTTTTCCGTTTGTGGATATAAGCGAATTTACATACGGCACCCTTGATTTTACTCAGTTTCAGGCTGTTCTTGAGCTTTTGAAACAGAGGGTAAGGACTGAGATTATCTCAAATCCGCGAATAACGACGCTAAATCATAAAGAGGCAAAAATTCTTGTAGGTAGGGTGTATAATTTTCCGACATTTAGCCAAGTCGAAGAGACGGGCAGATGGGTCATAAGCGGATACAACGCCACAGAGCTGGGAATCAAGCTTCTCGTCACGCCGCACGTCAATGTAAACAACGAGATCGTGATAGAGCTTAAGCCGGAAATCAGCAATTATCTCGGTTTGGAAAAGATAAGCGAGGAATTAAGCGCGCCTAAGTGGTCCACTAGAGAAGCCGATACCCAGATTATGGTAAAAGACGGCGACACGATTTTCATAGGCGGCCTTGTCAAAGAGAATAATATTGATATCGAGAAAAAGGTGCCTTTGATTGGCGATCTGTTCGGGGACATACCCGTGGTTGGAGGGCTTGTAAAACACAAGGGCCAGGAGAAAGAGAAGACGGAACTTATTTTCTTCATAACGGTGCATATCGTGAAAGACATGAACACGTTATTGAAATTTGCGACGCGCGACGTCTCCGAGACAGTGGTTCCAGATGATATAAAAAACAAAGAAGCGGAAGGTTCTTCCGGCCCGGAACAGGTATTTATCGAAATGCCCGAACCTGACAAAAGCCCCGCGTCTAAAAAAGAACATAAGCCGCTGTTTGACTTTCGAAAAAAGAAGAAATAAAACATTCTTTGTCTTCCGTTCTGAAGCTATCAGCAGCCGAAAGCTTGAGGGCGAAAGGCTAAAACTGAAAGACGAAGGCCATAATGAGACAGATACTTATCAGCGTAGAGCCATACGAGAAACGAGTCGCGATTATCCGCAAAGGACAGCTGGAAGAATTTCATATAGAGAGGACCGATCTGCCGCGCCTGGCCGGAAATATTTATAAAGGGGTCATAGAGTCTATTGTGCCCGGCATAGGAGCGGCTTTTGTCGATATCGGCACGGGCAAAAACGGATTTTTATATATCATGGATATGGAAAAGAAGGCTCCTAAGATGTTTTTGGAAGAGGATGTTGTCTTGCTAGGAGATCGTCCTCCCCTTAACAGCAGCCAAGGCACCGCGCCTTCCGCCGCAAGCGCTAAAAGCCCTTTTGAACGTTTTAAAAAAGGCCAGGAACTTCTGGTGCAGGTTGTGAAAGAGCCCATAGGCACAAAAGGGGCCCTTATCACTACAGACATAAGCCTGCCGGGGAAATATCTTGTCTTGATGCCCTTCGATGATACCATAGGCATTTCCAAGCGCATAGAGGATAGGCAAGAGCGGTCAAAGCTGAAAACGACCCTGGAAGAGGCCGGTCTGCCTCCCGGTATGGGCTGCATAGCAAGGACACAGAGCGCTAAGGCCACTGCGAGACAACTTAAATTGGAGATCAGATATCTCCTGAATTTATGGTCCCGCATCCGGTTCCGTGCCGAGAAATCCAAGGCGCCTTCTTTGGCTTACGAGGAATATGATCTTCCGCTGAGGGTCATAAGGGACTATTTCGACGAAGATGTGGAAAAGATCCTGGTTGACTCAAAGGATGAGTACAGGACGATATCAAGGTTCGCCAGTTCGATGCAGCCTAGGCTGCGAAGAAAAATCTTTTACTACAGGGGAAGGACACCGCTCTATGAGGGCTATGGTGTCGAAGAGCGCGTAGAAGAGCTTTTTCGCAGGAAGGTATTGCTGAAATGCGGCGGCTCCATCCTGATCGAAAAGACAGAAAGCCTCGTTGCCATAGACGTCAATACGGGTAAATTCACGGGTAAAAGAAATCCCGAGGAGACGACGTTTAAGACAAATATGGAGGCAGCTGTCGAGATTGCAAGGCAGATTATGCTGAGGGATTTAGGCGGTATCATAGCCATTGATTTTATAGATATGAACGAAAAAGCGCATAGAAGGCAGGTGTGTGAGGCGCTGGAAAATGCGTTTACTAGAGACAAGGCGAAGATAAATATTTTGCCCATTTCCCAAATAGGATTGCTTGAGATGACGCGGCAGAGGATAAGGAAGAGCCCGGAGAGCGTATCTTTCCATGAATGCCCTTATTGTAACGGCATGGGGCGGGTAAAGACCCCGGCCACGATCGCGATAGAGGCGGTGCGGAGGCTCAAAAGATTATTAGGGGAAAAGAAACAGCGAGAGGTGACATTGATATTACATCCCGACGTGGCCGGTCTCATAGGGACTTCCTTCAAAGATGTTCTATATGCGCTGCAGAGAAATTTCAGGAAGGTCATCACGGTAAAAGGCGATGCGAGGCTTCATGTCGAAGATATACATCTTGAATAGGATTTCCCGGAAATCTTGCGTAAAGATACCGCCTGCGGGAAATTCAAGAGCCATCACTCTGGTCGAAACGCTATTTTCCGTTGTCATCGTTTCCCTGGTTATGGTGAGCGTTATTTCGGTATTTGTCCACACCGTAGACCTGTCAAGAAGGATTGATTACGAGTATACCGCTACAAATCTGGCCAAAAACAGGATAGAAAGAGCGCGAAGCTATATCTCCACACACGGATTCAATACCTTACCCGATTTAGTGGAAACTGATACGGTCGTAGATTCAAATGGTGTCTCAGATCTAAACGGCGACTTCAAGCGCACGACTGCCGTAACTACGAGCTATGGCGGGGATGCGAGGATGACGAGGGTTGAGGTGAACGTTATCTATCAGTACCAGAAAGAATGGAGGGCCAACGCGGTCATAACAATTACGACGATTTTTTCTAATATTGAATAAAATGAAAAAGATTTCGCGTCACAAACATAAGGGAATGTCTCTTACCGAGGTTTTGATCGCCTTTGGCATAGGGGCGTTCTTGATAGGCATAGTCATGAGTATGTGGCATTTTGCTTACAAGAATTGGACCATTGAGCACATCAGGACGATCTTAAGGGTAAATCTGGAAATGGGTATGGAGCGGCTGAAAGAAGAGATGCGGCTTTCAAGCGCGACTTATACGAGTCTATACAAAGCCGCAGGCGACACGGAATATACGGCTATAAGCTTTCCGATGTCCACGCGTGACGCGAATGGATTTTTCTCTTTGGAGGGGGAGGATATACATTGGGATAGGAGCGTCATATACCATGTCTATGAAAATCCGCCCGATTCGGGGAGTCAGGAATTACGAAGGACAGAGTTTACCAGTAATCACGATATCCTGATAGACAAGGCCCAGAGAGACACGCAACTTGCCAGCGTTGTCGTCACGGGCGATGGATCCTCCGCGCCAAACAGCGCTAACGCTACCACAAAAGTCATATTCAAGAATTTGGTAGATTTGACAATTTCGCCCACATCCCAGGAGTTTGACGGGTATAGCCCTACGACTAAACGGAGCGACAATATAGAATTCGGTAGCATCAGGCTCGATCCGGGAAATCACGATTTCAAATTCGAGGTGATAGGGCAAAATGCGTCGTCTTCGGGTTTTCAGCTGGGGATAGATTCCATCTCCATCACCCCGAGCGGTTGCGTCAGGGAAGCCGAGGTTTACACCCCGGTTGCCTCTACCGGCGATGGTTATTCCAAGGTTTATTCGGTGGTGTTTGGCGGCTATAATTATTTTGAATACCATGCTAATGCCCTGTCCGACTCCGTTACTTTAAGGTTGTATTATGACCTTTGGCGGGAAAGCAATTTCGAAGATTCCATAAGAGTCAATACACTTCTTACGGGGAACGATCGATACGTGAAAATGGCGACACCGAAAGAGGGCGGGGAAGGGTGCTGGCAGTCGAGTATTCAAACCGGCTTAAGCGGCGTTGATTACCCCTCTGATGATGAGACAGTGTTTCTTCCCGCCAATGTCGTCATACGGAACATCCTTGCGTCTAATATTATCGAGCAGAATGGCGAATTGATCCGGGTGAAATTTGTAGCCCATTCCACATCCAGTTTAAATATAAGCGAAGCCTGGATTACGGAAAGGTCGGCGGGCGATGATGGGACAGGTACGGCCGTACAACTATTTTTTAGCGACAGCCCTGTTGCGGTTGGAAATCCGGAGCCGGATGAAGCAGGCCAGACGATAGGCGGTACGGTGGGAGTCACTCCGACCGGCATAAATATAACCGGCGGCTACTACGCGTGGAGCAATTGGGCGGTGTTTAGTATCGATGAAACAAACGATTATTTTGTGACGTTCTCCACGCCGAATGCCAATGTCAAGTATTGGAAAGTGGCCGACGTGACGATAACCAATTCCTATTTCAGCATTACCGACTCGGCATCCGCAAACACCTGGGTTGGCTCCACGGCTTCTCCGAACATCTATGCCGTAGAAGAGGCTGAGGATTGGGTTGCCCAGGGAACGGTCACCTCCGGAATATATGATACCAAGGTGTCGGACCCGAGCTACAATCAGATAGGGTGGGCATATTATAAGCCGGATGGGACGGACATAACTCTGAAAGCGCGCTCGAGCGATAACTTTGATATGGCGGGCGCCACAGATTGGTCCGGCATAAGCGATTCAGGCCTTAACCCGCATTCCCTTTCTATGGGAAGCGGTAGATATGTCCAATTCCAGGCGACTCTTAGTACCACGTCTCCGTATTCGGACTATCCCTGGATAGATAATGTCTCTATCGATTGGCCGGGCGTGGCAAAAGTCTGCGAAATAAGCGGATATTTTGCGCAAAAACCGGATTACGGGATAATAAAACTTACGGTCGATGGTCAGGAACTCAC
>MHFD01000069.1:9134-9552 GCA_001804045.1 Omnitrophica bacterium RBG_13_46_9 | reverse complement strand
TCCGCAGATTTTCAGGATATACCGTACCAATCATCCTTGACGGCCGAAATGCAATCGAGGAATACAGGTAGATGATCAAAATGACCGGGAATAAAAAAGGGATCGTATTTATAACCGTTGTGGTCGTTTCGATGCTGATGATCTTTATCGCTGTAAGCTCGTCTAACATGCTTTTACAGGACAGCCATATGATCAGGCAGAGGAAGCACGCCACCCAGGCCCAATATATAGCGGAAGCTGGGATAAGCAATGCCTTGGCGACTTTGGCGAGTCTGGGTTTCTCGGCAAAAGATAATCCCGCGAATTTCCCCCTGACTAATTTCGGCGGCGGCACATATGATGTCGCGGTAAGCGAAAGCGGCGGCAGGGTGCTTTTGACATCCGTAGGCACCATCCAGGGCGTATCGAGGACGGTCGC
>MHFD01000069.1:7552-9088 GCA_001804045.1 Omnitrophica bacterium RBG_13_46_9 | reverse complement strand
GGGCGATGTAACGTATCACGGGACGCTTACCAATGCCGCCCCGGCCGTGACGTTTCCTAATTTCAATTACGGTTATTACCGGAATTTAGCGATTGCGGGCGGGAATTACTACAACTCCGACGTGACATTCAATAACGCTACGCTAAATCCGGCCAACGGTATTGTGTACGTCGAAGGCACGGCGACTTTTAGCGGTGTCTGCCATTTATACGGCGGCGTCGTGGCTGACAGAATATTTGTACTAGGGGAGCTTTACCAGCACAGAAGCGGGACGCGCAATGTCATAATAAGCAGAACTGGCGATATACGCATATTTTATAGGCTTGACACGGAAGAAGCCCTGGTGTACGCTGGGGAAGATTTCAGAGTATTTAACATTGGATCCCGAATTAACATTACGGGAACATTGATCGCCGGCAGGTATTTGCGGATGTGGGATTTTCTTACATATATCACTTATAACCATAGGGTGCTTTATCCCGATGGGTTGGTTATCAGCACCCCAAGCGGCGTGCCTATCGAAGTGGTTAGTTGGACGAGATAGGGTAGGGCCACGACAATCGCAACTACCGGCACTTTTAGAACATATACAAGGCACACATAAATAAAAGATAAAAATAAATCTTGCTGCTTATTGACTTAACATGTATGCTCCGTGTCTTTCGAATATCATACTATATTAGAGCTGTGTCGATTTATCGAATACATGCTTATATTCAAGCGGGTATGTATGCGCCATGTACCTCATACCTATAAAGATTTTACTTGACAAATAGGGGACTTGTGATAAATTAGCAACAAACATGTGCCTGCAAGACCTGCGGATATGCAGGGAGGGCCAATATACAAATTATAGCTAAATAAGAGTAAAGCTATAGGGGGATAGAATGTACGTTATTCTTGAAACAGGTGGTAAGCAATATAAGCTAGAGAAGAACGATGAGTTTCTCGTAAATAGAATTCCAAGTAAACTATCAAGCATGGTAAAACTCAAGAATATATTATTGGCAAAAGAAAAAACCAGTTGCCAAATAGGCGCCCCCTATATAAAAGACGCATTTATAACCTGCGAAGTGTTATTGCACACACGCGGCAAAAAGGTAATAGCATTTAAATATAAAAGACGAAAAAGCCAGAAAAGAAAAGTAGGTCATAGGCAGGATTTAACCAAACTTCGGGTTAAGGAGATACATATTAGCGCCTAGCGATTAGCGTCTAGTAAAAGAAAATATTTTTTAGACTTTCTGACCGTTAAACACTAGTAATTAGCGTCTACCAGAGGAACCGATAAGGCTTATTCGTACTAGACGCTAGTTTTAAAGGGGTGAAATAAATGGCACATAAAAAAGGATTGGGCAGTTCCAGGAATGGCAGAGATTCGGCATCGCAGAGATTGGGCGTAAAACGGTTTGGCAGCCAATTTGTCACGGCCGGCAGCATAATTCTAAGGCAGCGAGGCACGCCCTTCAAGCCCGGCCTTAATGTAGGCAGAGGCAAGGACGATACGCTTTTCGCAAAAATAGACGGTGTCGTAAG
>MHFD01000069.1:0-7541 GCA_001804045.1 Omnitrophica bacterium RBG_13_46_9 | reverse complement strand
AAATATAATATTCAAAGCCGACAAGAACATCCACACACTCCTCGACTTTCAATACAAGCGACATTTTAATGCATCGCGCGGCGGTCACGGCAGTTCTAATAATAAAAAAGGAAAAAGCGGCGCCGATTTTTACGTAAGGGTCCCGCCGGGAACTATTATTACGGACGCGGCCACGGCGCTTCTTCTGCGAGATCTTGTCTATGACGGAGAAGAGGTTGTCGTTGCCGTAGGCGGCGAAGGCGGAAAAGGAAATTCCAAGAAGAGAGACGCTACACCGGGTGGTAGGGGTGAGTCGAAAGAGCTGCAACTCGAGTTAAAGATAATCGCTGACGTGGGTATTATAGGTTATCCCAACGTCGGCAAATCCACCCTGATCTCGCATATTTCGCGCGCAAAATCAAAAATCGCAGATTACCCATTTACAACAAAGGAGCCGATACTCGGCATCGTTGACATAGACGATGGGCATATGGTATTCGCGGACATGCCGGGCCTCATAGAAGGGGCGCATAGAGGTAAGGGGCTGGGGGATATATTCTTGCGTCACATAGAAAGGACAAATATCTTATTGCACATGGTGGACATGGCGCCCTCAGGGGAAAGGGACCCTTACGATGACTACGTATCCATAAATAAGGAACTCATGCTTTATGGCAAGAATGTCGGCAAAAAACCTCAGGTCGTAGCGTGCAATAAAATGGATCTGCCTGAAGCGAAAAAGAAGCTTAATATATTTAGCAAGGAGATCGGCAAGAAGGTTTTTCCGATATCGGCCGCCACCGGCGCGGGTGTAAGAGAGATGCTGGAGGAGATCTGGAGGGTCTTAAAAGCGTAGCCGGGGATGTTTAGCGTATAACGCGCTGCACGCTCGCCGCAAGAGCGGCGAAAAATGTCAGAGGGGCTTTCAAAATGAAATATAAGAAAATCGTAATAAAAATAGGCACAAGCGTATTGGCCAAGGATGACGGGAAAATACAGAAAGTTATCATAGAAAGCATCACCTCGCAGGTGGCCGCCCTTTTGGATATGGGCGTAAAGGTGATTCTGGTAAGCTCGGGCGCAATCTGTTCAGGCATGGGGATATTGAAATTGTCACGCGTCCCCGCGTCCTTGCCTGAATTACAGGCCATTGCCTCCATAGGTCAGAACGAGCTTATGCGTCTTTACAGCGAGGCATTTAAAAAAAAGAATCTTATGGTAGGTCAGATCCTTTTGACGCAGGATGATTTCGACAACAGGCGCCGCTATCTGAATATAAAGCACACCATAGATGCGCTTCTGGCAAAAAAAGTCATCCCCATCGTAAATGAAAACGACACCGTTTCTACTGAGGAGATAAAGTGCGGCGACAATGACAGACTCTCAAGCCTGGTTGCGGATCTCTCAGGCGCGGACCTTTTGCTCATATTGACAGACGTGGACGGCCTCTATGATCAGGCTGGTAAAGTGATGACTTTTGTGGAAGATGTATCTGATGAGGTGCGAAAGCTTGTAGGTAAGAAAGGGTCGTGTTTTACTAAAGGGGGCATGGCGACGAAAATAGAAGCGGCCCGCAGATCTATCCAGTCCGGCATAGATTGTTTTATAGCTAACGGAGGCAAAGAAAATATTATATTAAAGGTCTTGGAGGACAAGGCTTTGTATACCTGTTTCAGGGCTAAGCCGGTAAAGGCCAAAGCAAAGAAACGGTGGATAGCTTTTTCCTCAAAGGTCAAGGGCAGGATAATAGTGGATGACGGCGCGAGAAGGGCTCTCGTCACAAAAAACAAAAGCCTGCTTGCGTCGGGTATTTTAGGAAAAGAGGGCGATTTTGAAGCGGGTGACGCGGTCGGGATAACAGATTCGAAAAAGACTGAATTCGCCAGAGGCCTTACCAATTATTCATCAAAAGAGATAGAGAGGATCAAAGGGCTTAAAACAAGTGAGATCAGGTCAGTTTTGGGTTATAAAGACCACGACGAAATTGTGCACAGGGACAGCCTGCTGATACTGTAAAGTAATCGGGAGAGAATATCATGGATTTAAAAAATGAAGTTAAAAAAATAGCCGGACGCGCCAAGGAGGCTTCGAGGTCGCTAGGCTCGCTTGAGACAGAGATCAAAAACGCGGCTTTAAAGGAGATGGCCCGGGCGCTTGTAAGGTCTAAATCTTATATAATGAAGTCTAACGGGAAAGACCTGATGTCTGCTAGAAAACTTCGTCTTTCAGCCGCCTTCATGGACCGATTGAGACTTACGGATAAACATATTACCGGTATGGCGGATTCCTTGAATGAGGTCGCCGGATTGGCGGATCCGGTAGGCTCCATAGAGAAATTGACAAAACGGCCTAACGGACTTTTGATAGGAAAGATGCGTGTCCCGATAGGGGTAATCTTTGTTATCTACGAGTCCAGGCCGAACGTGACGGCGGATTGCGTAGGCCTCTGTTTAAAGTCAGGGAACAGCCTTATTTTGAGAGGCGGCAGTGAAGCCATACATTCCAACATCGCCATATTCGACGTGCTCAATAAGGCGGCTGCAAAAAAAGGTCTTCCGCCGAACTCTTTTAGCATGCTTAGGGTGACCGACAGAAAAGCGGTGGATATCTTACTGGGCCTTGCGGGAGTGATAGATTTAGTCATACCCAGGGGCGGAGAATCCCTGATAAAGGAAGTGGCGAAAAAGTCCAAGATCCCCGTTATCAAGCATTACAAGGGCGTATGCCATACATATGTGGACGAGCATGCGGATTTGAACATCGCGCAGTCCGTCTCATATAACGCCAAGGTCCAACGACCGGGCGTATGCAACGCCATGGAAACGCTCCTGGTCCACAGGGATGTTGCTGCCCGCTTTCTTCCCCCTATGGCAAAGATGTTAATTGACGCGGGAGTTGAGCTGAGGGGGTGCCCGCTTACGAGAAAAATATTGAGAAAAAACGGTATCAAGGCAGCTACGGAATCCGACTGGTATGCCGAATACCTGGATCTGATCCTGTCCGTAAAAGTGGTCAATACCCTCGAAGAGGCGATCGGTCACATAAACAAGTACGGGACGGCGCACTCAGACGCCATTATCACCGAGGATTACGACCACGCAATGGATTTTCTGGAAAAGGTGGATTCGAGTTCGGTTTATGTGAACGCATCGACCAGGTTCACCGACGGCTATGAATTCGGAAAAGGCGCGGAAATCGGTATAAGTACGGATAAGCTGCATGCCCGCGGTCCTATGGGATTGGAAGAGCTGACCACGTATAAGTATGTGATATTCGGCAAAGGGCAGGTCCGCAAATAAGATTCTGGGATTTTTTGAAGTATGCGCATAGGTATATTGGGAGGCACATTCAACCCTATCCATAACGGTCATCTGCATGTGGCCAGGCAGGCCCTCAAAAAATTGTGTTTAGACAAAGTGGTCTTCGTTCCTGCGAAAATACCCCCTCATAAAAAAATATGCGGCTTTGCAACGATCGAAGATAGGCTGAGGATGCTACGGTTAGCCATATGCGGCGAAAAGAGATTCGCAATTTCTTTATACGAAATACGACAGTGGGGGAAATCTTATTCCATAAGGACCGTCAGGTATTTACGGAAGCGCTATGGAAAAGGGGCTACGCTTTTCTTTCTTTTAGGGGCGGATTCGATTGGGGGACTGAAAAAATGGCGTGATATCGAAAGCCTATCCGAGCTTGTCGAGTTTGTTGTTTTCACGAGACCGGGATTCGCTATTGACGGCGGTTTTCCGAAAGTTCTAAGGGTGGATATCCCCGGAAAAGACGTATCGTCGACAAGGATACGGCGTCTTGCGGGTAAGGGAGGACATCTCGGACGGCTTGTTCCGAAAAAAGTTAAGGCATATATAGAGAATGCCGGACTGTATAAATAATCCAGTATCGCCTTCTGTGGCATCTTTCTGATTTCTGGGCTTGAAATTATAATAAATATGTGCTACACTTTAGTAAATTTAACCCCGGTGCGTGCAGCGCAAAGCCCTGGGCGCAATAAAAGTAAAGTGAACTAAGAAGAGGAGGTGCTACAATGGCAGAAATTGAATTTTTTGACGTGAAGTCAAAGAAGAAGTTTAAGACATCGAGCTTTAGGATTGAGGAGAAAAAAGGCAGATTTTTTGCAGTGACCAAGTCTCCTTCAGGCAGTTATGAGTGCTGGAGGGTCATATCAAAAGACCAGGCCGCTAAGGTGAAATAATTTATACATAATGCTTAAAGGACAAGCTTTGAGCTGGGCTTTAAATGCAAACAGCGCCTCAGACCATAAGGTATGAGGCGCATGATTTGCAGGTTAAAGCCTGAAAAAACGAGGTGAAACCCGATATAACGCATATAGTATACGCAAAGCTGATCTGTAGATAATAGAACATAGTATATAGTGATAGCAAACTAGAGGGCGTTTCGATCTAAGATTGTAATCTGTCATAATGTAGGGCATCTTGGCTCGTAAAGGTTCTAAGAAGGAGATGCCCTACGTTGCAAAGGTATGGGATATAGGCGCATCAAAAGAGTAAGATAAGCCCGTTCGCGCTTATCGGCTAATTTGCCGTCGTAATTACTGTAGATATGGTTTCGGTCGCAAAACACTCTCCCGCGTTCTCACCATAAACCCTGTTACGCAAGAGGCGATGGATGCATGGCTGCGCAAAAAAACAAAAGCGATAGGGTATTTGGTGACTTACTGAACACTCACCCATTGCGGGTCTCGGTCCGGATTTATCCGCTCATCTGCATTTGTCGCAATTCCAAAAAACTTATATACGGAAAGGAATAAAAGGGATGCGGTTATTGAAAAAAATATACGCTTTTTTCCATACAATAAAAAAACAGATAATAGTGTATAGCGAGGTCACGACGTACTGCACGAATAACTGCTTTTTCTGCGCCAAGGAAAAAGCCAATAGAGGGGGTTATATCCGGCCGCAAGTGGAGGATAAGATAAAAGAATTCCTAAAGCACTTTCCTGATAAAAAATTCAAGGTATATTTCCACTTATTGGGTGAGTCTATGCTTTATAAAGGATTGGAAGTTTACGTGAGGCGCCTCAGCATGGCTAATGTGGAATTATGGATGAGCACAAACGGACAATTTTTAAACGAGGAGAACCTGCTGAAACTTTGGAGTGCCGGCTTGAGGAACGTCTGGTTCACTTTTCACTATACCAATGAGGCCGATTACAAGAAACACACCCGATGTAATAACTTTCATATTGTAAGAGATAACCTGTACACGCTCTTGTCAAAAAGCAGATTATTTAAGCGGATACATATAGTGACGTTTTCCGCAGATGCCACAGAAATCGAAAAAGCCATAAGGTACAAGCTGAATGTCACCCTTGCGAAGAACCGCACCACGATCCCCTGGCAGTATTCCCCTCCCGAAATAGAGAAACAGATCTGCGTGTCAATAAACGGCGACATAACATTTTCTTACAAAGATTACAATTTTGAACATTCGATAGGCAATATCTGCGATCTGCCGAACGAAGAGATAATGAAAAAATATTCGGAATGCGCAATAAGATAAAAAGCGGATGGCTCCGGCCGTGCAGGCTCAATAATTCGGTGACTATTTAAGATGCGGTTAAAGCCACCCCGCAGTTTATTTTATTATGCGGGATCCCGCAGAATGTAAAAACGGCGGGAAAATACGAAACAATATCTAAATCTGAATAAACAAAATAGCACCCTTTTGTTACCCGTTTATTTTCGTGAGTTTAAGACATTTGAATTTTCCACCAGAAGGTGGATCCGCCCTCTGGTGGAAGAATTTGAGATGTTCGGTGGAAATAAAGATAGTTACCTAATCAGTGCGCGTTAACAACGACTGTATAATCTTTCTATATACCGAGAACTGCTTTTTGCGAACGCAATCTGCGTCAAAAAGCAAAAAAAAGGAGGTGAAAACAGATATAGAAACACTAGAGAAAGCTAGATTGATTAGCAGGGCCGCCCTTGATAAGAAGGCAGAAGATATAGTTATAATGGACATGAGGGCGGTTTCAAATATTGCGGATTATTTTGTTGTATGCAGCGCATCTTCTTCAAAAAGGGTTCAGGCGATATCGGAAGGCATCGAAGATGCCCTGCTTGGCAAGGGTATAGATTACTGGCACATTGAAGGGAGAAGAGAAGCCCTTTGGGTGCTGATTGACTACGGCGATGTCATAGCCCATATATTTCATGAAAATGTCCGAGGATTTTATAATCTGGAGAGGCTATGGCAGGATGCGCCCAAGGAATATTTTGTCGCACCATGCGAATCAAACAGGTCCAAGAAAAAATAAAATTTGCCTTAGAATGTTCGCTTAAGGAAATTTCTAAGAGAACGCCGCCGCTCGAACCGCTACCTCCTCACAAAATAGAGTTAGAAATCCCCAAAGATTATAAACATGGCGATCTCACTACCAATATTGCGATGCGGCTGGCAAGAAGTTTTTCCTCAAATAGCGTTAAGTTGGCGGGATTATTAAAAGATGTGTTTGAGGGGATATCCAAAACAGGCGCGCTTAGCCGCATCATAGGCAGGGTAGACGTATCCCCGCCGGGTTTCATAAATTTCTGGTTTAGCCGGGAATATTTGTATGACATTCTGTCTCAGGCCTGCATGGAAAAGAGGGGTTTCGGAAAAAACACGCTTGGCAATGGGATGAGGGTCAACATAGAGTTCGTGAGCGCCAACCCCACAGGTCCGCTTACGATAGCCCACGGCAGACAGGCCGCTGTTGGGGATGCGCTTGGGCGGATATTGCAGTTTTCGGGATATAGGGTCTGGAAGGAATATTTCATAAATGACGTCGGGACCCAGATCGATCTTTTGGGCATGTCTATACATGCGCGCTACCTGTCTCTTTGCGGTATTGACAACGAGTTCCCCGCTGACGGATATCACGGCGAGTATATAAAAGACATAGCGCTTGAGGTCCGCAATAGGCATGGCGACAGGTTTATCGGGAAGACTCCGGAAAACCGGCAGTTTTTTTCGCAACTCGGCGTAAGATACATATTGAAGACAATAGAAGAAGATCTGAGGGGCTTTGGGGTGTCTTTCGATAAATGGTTCAGCCAGCGGAAGATCTCGCGAAGACAGATAGAGAATGTGCTGGGGGGGCTTAGGGCAAAAGGCTATATCTACGAAAAAGAGGGGGCCACGTGGTTTAAGTCCACGGCTTTCGGCGATGACAAAGACAGGGTTGTCATAAAGACCGACAAAGCCCTTACATATCTGGCGCCTGACATAGCGTATCATCTTGACAAATATAAACGCGGGTTCGGAAGGCTGATAGATATATGGGGTCCAGACCACCATGGCTATATACCGCGGCTTGTGGCTGCCGTCGAAGCGCTGGGCTACGATAAGGGCAGCATATCGATTCTTATCGTGCAGCTTGCGTCGCTATTCCGCAACGGCGTGGCCCTGTCTATGTCTACGCGCAAAGGGGAATTTGTCACATTGAAAGAAGTTATGGACGAGGTCGGCTGCGATGTGGCCAAATTTTTTTTCCTGATGAGGAAACTCGACAGCCATCTGGATTTTGACCTGGAGGTGGC
>MHFD01000068.1:15550-15679 GCA_001804045.1 Omnitrophica bacterium RBG_13_46_9 | reverse complement strand
TATGATTTGCGTCACTCTGTTCCGCAAATCATCTGCTCATTAAAAAAGCCAAACCGCCGATTTCCAGGCAGCTTGGCTGTCTAATACAATCAAAACGTTTCTAGACCCGAAGCTTTGCGTTTTGCGATT
>MHFD01000068.1:11949-15498 GCA_001804045.1 Omnitrophica bacterium RBG_13_46_9 | reverse complement strand
AGACCATGTTACTCTGTCCATGGTGCCTTTTTCTAGAAATCTAACTTTGTAATGGTTTAATTATATCATAATATGATCAGTAAATTGTCACAACAAGGAAAGAATTGTGTAAAAATTATGTATTAGAAATTTTATTTTGGATTTAACTCAATAAAATAGTATAATATCAGTTAGGGAATATATCAGCAACCGGCGTTCCAAGACTGCCGATAGGCTTATTTGTCAGGATTAACATCGGATTTAAAAAATGAAGGAACTACTGAAAGCTGTTCTGCCTGATTTTCTCTTGAATAAATTGAGAGGCGCTAAAAAAAATATGGATGAGGCGCGGTTCGATCGAGGGGTCGATACCATAACAAAAAATTTAAAAAAATACGGCTTAAACAATAATGCCATAATGAAGAGCTTAAACAAGCACGGTTTGAATGTCTCCATGATGTCCGATTATTGTTCGCCCCTCCCCGTAATGTCTGATCTTGAGAAAAACATCACGCGGTGGTTTAAACCCAGCAGACTCGCCGGTATCCAATTTGATCTACAGGCAATGAAAACTATGCTCTCGGAACTCATCTCTAAATATTCCGATGAATATGAAAAAATACCGCCTTATGATGAGAACGTAAAAAAAGAATACGGAGAAGGGTATACCGCGCTTGACGCCATGCTCCTATATTTCATGATAAGAGATATCAAGCCCAAGCGCTACCTTGAGGTCGGCGCCGGCATTTCGACATACTATGCCTATTTGGCGGCAAATCGCAACAGTGAAGAGGGTAGGGCTCTCGGGATAACGTGCATAGAGCCTTACCCTTTTGAGTCGCTTTATAATATCCCGCAGATTGAAATCATTAAAAAAGATGTGCAGAGCGTGGAGCTACGTGCTTTTGAGGAGCTGGACGCAGGAGATATGTTGTTTATCGATTCTTCCCACATCGCGAAAATAGACGGGGATGTGCCTTATTTATATCTGGAGGTATTGCCCAATCTTAAGAAAGGGGTCATAATACAAATCCATGACATACCCTTTCCATTTAATGTCCCTTTTCCGCCGGAACACTGGATCTTCGGCCAAAGTTGGCCCCGTTTTTGGAATGAAGCGATGTTCTTACAGGCATTTTTATGCTATAATGATGCGTATAAGATATTGATCTCGGCGCCGCTTCTTAGATTCTATAAAGAGGATTTTTTGCGCGCTATAGTACGCCACTATGAGCCGATAAGCAAGAATGCCAACACATTCAGTTCTATCTGGATCGAAAAAATTAAATAATTAAACGGCGAAAAAGAGCATCAAACAAAATGTCCGATATTCGCGTCTGGCCAAAAATAAGTATAGTGACCCCGAATCTGAACCACGGGCAGTTCCTGGAAGTGACCATCCGCTCTGTGCTATCTCAGAACTATCCAAATTTGGAATACATTATTATTGACGGCGGCAGCACGGACAATTCCGTAGAGATAATAAAAAAATACGCTGACCGGCTGGCTTATTGGGTAAGTGAACCCGATAAGGGACAGGGCAATGCTCTGAATAAGGGTTTTTCCCACTCAACCGGAGAGATCCTGGCGTGGCTTAACAGCATAGACACATATTTGCCCTGGACTTTTTCGGTAGTAGCGCAATGTTTTAATACGCACAGAGACATCAACTGGATAACAGGCTGTAATTCATGGTGGAATGTAAACGGCCAGTTGCACTCGCCTGCCCACGTATACAAAAATATCTACGATTTCCTTCTCGGCAATTACAAGTGGCTCCAGCAGGAATCTACTTTCTGGAGACGCTCCCTTTGGGAAAAAGCGGGGGAAAGATTGAATGAGAGATATAACCTCCAGGTCGATGGTGAGCTATGGTGCCGTTTTTTCCTGCTGGATGAACTATGGCATGTGGATTCGATTCTGGGAGGGTACAGAGACCATCCCTCCAGAAGAACCTCGATGCACTACAATGAAGTGATCGAAGCTATCGAAACGGCGATCTCGGCGCTAAAGAATAACTGCCCGGACGAGATAAGGAAGAGGGCTGAAATACTGGAATACCTGAAGATAATAAAGAGGCTGTTTAATTTTATAAGGATTAATGATTTTTTCCCTATCTTCTTCAGAAAATTCTATGATAATATAAGCTACAAGAGGCTGGTTTTTAAAGACGGCTCCTGGATAAGAACAACATCGCCATTTAAATTATAATACATACCGCTCGGCTTATCTGCAATCGCCATAAACCATATTTTCTATCTATTCTTCCTCAGAAATTTATCTTTAACAAAATCATACAGACATTGCGCGGCCAGCTTATTGCCCTCTTTTGTCCAGTGCAAGTCTATCACATAGTACAGTAATTCACTGCCTTTGTAGTCTCTAAATGTCGGGAATAGGTTTAAAACCGGTATGCCTCTTTTTCTGAATTCTTCCTCAAGCATATATGATACATCCGGCGGTGCGGTATAATTATCGGGAATGTTCCACCATTTCCTGCCTTCGGCCCATTCGAAACCGTTAACCTGATGTCCCCACGGATAAACCACAACCGCAAAACCGATATTTCTCTCCTTGCAAAAACCGTTTATCAGATCGATGTCCGCATATACACTCTGCCACTCCTCCGCCCATGGTTTCTGGTCGGCGGATAACGTAAATCTTATATCTTCGATATCCCGCCTCCTTATCGCCGTCTGTGTTTTATCATATTCTTCCTTGAAGAATGTGCGTTCTATATACATAATAAGCCAACTTGTATAATAAAACCGGTTTAAAATAAATCTGTTCACCCTGCCCCACAAAGTAACCGCGGGGGGCCTTATCGCTACTATAGTTCCATTTTGGTCTTTAATGGCCCTCTTTAAATATTCTTGTGTCTGCCATAAATCGCTCATGTCCAATAAAAGGATAACTAAATCAGGATTGAACCTTACACCGTCTGTTTTTAGATAGATATATTCAATAATCGGCGCAAAGCTGTTGACGCCGGCATTCAGCACTTCATACCTTACAGTATCATTTTCAGAATCATTCAAGTATTTTTCAAGTAAATAGCAGCATGTTTCGTGGTCATTAACCCCGTACCCCTGTAAAAAAGAATCCCCCAATGCCAGTATTCTAAAACAGTTTTCCGGCTTTGATATGGGAATTTCCTTGTCCGACCTCAATCCGGCCGAGTTTATGCTCATATTAAATCTCTGGTTTGAAAAAAAATTATTTCTTACAATCAACCTGTGCTTTCCGGGATGCGGGAAATGATGATAAACGGGGTGGCTCCTCATATCGACTTGGGAGTAATAGCTGACAGAGCCTATCACAAAATCTATCAGAAGGAATGAAAAGCCATATATAAACAACAGATAGACGCAGAACGTCAGGCCGATTTTATCTATTTTTAAATAAAAGACCACGCTTAATACGCAAAGACCTAGGTATAGAATGGCAAATAATGCATAATTTGCCGACCATTTCCAAAATAGCGGTATCTCGGACCGGTGAAATAAAATAGCGGGCAAAAGGGATAGTAAAATAACTGAAAAAAATAAAAACAGTCTCTTGGGCCACATA
>MHFD01000068.1:9808-11936 GCA_001804045.1 Omnitrophica bacterium RBG_13_46_9 | reverse complement strand
TTAAGCGGTTATTATTGCCATTAGACCTTTTTCGTGCCATGAGGGCAATACGGCAAAAGGCGGGATTTTACCGATAATTTATAACAAAAATGCCGCATCTCTTACGTTTTTCCGTTTAAAACCCTTAAGACACATAAAAGAGCATACAACTATCGTGGGTAAAATCCTACGGAAAACATCACGCGGCATTCTAGGTATTTTTGGCTATTTTCGTCAGGATCTTGTTCTCCAGCATCATATGCGGTATCATGACAATTACAAATTCAGCGGCGACAATCAGGTTATAGAAAGACCCTGTAGAAACCGCAAGTCCTACAAGCGTTATCAAAAATCCGTTGTTTTCCGGATTCCTTATGTATTTATACAAAGATTTTTTGTCTAAAGGGACATTTTCTTCAAGTAAATCTATGCCCAATGACCTCTTTAATCCCAATACCTTGATTGACCAAAGGCTCAAGATTATGCCTGAAACCAGCAAAATAAATCCTATATATTTCAATATGGCGCTATTATGAAATCGCGGATGTTCCTCACATTGCAGAATAACGATGAGGCAGGACGTAATCATCCAGAATAAAACTGTAAGCATCATCAGGGCATTAACGGCGTATCTGCCGAACCATTTTGTCAATTTTGTGCCTTTTAGTTGCAGAATTAATCCCATCGATTCGATAAAAATGGTCAGGAAGATAAATATTAAAGTTAAGAGGAATATTCCCATAGCACCTTTTTTAATGCGGCACTGGTTTTAAACAAGTGGCGACTCAATATCCACGGGAATGGCACTGGCTTTACTGCTAAAATTATACTACCGACAATATGATCTTAACAAGAGAAATATGCCGGTGCGGCGTATCATTTGAATTGTTTCGTTGCATTTTAACGCGATTACGGATATTTCTCGTTTATCCCGAATGCAGAAACGCCTCAAGAATCTCATCGGGATCACGAATAAGATCAGAAGTTGAAGGCTTCATTCGGGATAAATATATGCAAAAAAAGACTACAGCGATTGAGCTCTAAATCCCCGTAATCCGGGTCGCCTACTTTAAGAAGCAGAGAATTGGTGTACTTATTCCCTTTTAGGGACAAAAAAATCACTTTAATCATTACTTTTAAGTATAACTGAAAATTCAAAATATTACAAATATGTCAACCGGAGCGCATCAGCTGAGATCACGTAAGGAAAACGGTAAAAACCATAAGGCCTCTGGAGTTTTACTTTAGCTATTGATAAACCAAGTTTGCTTTATTTCTCACGGGTAAGGGCATCCAAAGCCTTATATTTTGACAATTGGTTATATATTATATCTGCGCATGCAAAATGCCCCTTGCTGTTCCAATGCCCAAGTCTATAAAATCTTTCATCTTCACGCTCTGGGACTATCAGGAAGGGAATATTATTTTTCGCGCAATATTCCTTTATCCTTTCACACTTATGATTTTTTGGTTTTTCCACGGTGACATAAAAAACAAAAAACGGCGTGCCTCTTGACTGTGTATATTTATGCATCTCATCCAATATCCTCTGCGCCAGCACTATCTTGCCTTCTTCGCCCACATTGCGTTCTTTACGCGCCAACTCCGAAAATAGCCTGGTCTTATTGACCAAAAAAAACGCTATGAAGCTTTTATCCCTCAAGAAAGACAAGACCCTCTGTAAGACGGTAGGTTCATTATATAACACTAATCCGTCGGACTTTATTACGAAATACGGCATATATCTGCCCGCCGAGACTATGGCTATATTATCATCGAAATCATTATCGTCCAGCATCATTAAAACAACTACATTGGGTTCATACATCTTTCCGTATTCTCTCAGGCAAATCAATTCCTGGCCGGTGCCAAAACCTGTTATGCCGAAGTTCATGACATCAATACTTCTGCCAGGATAGGCGTCCTTTAACCTTCTCTCCAGCACATTGCAGAATATGTCTTTTTGATCCGCCTCCATGCCAAAAGTCATTGAATCGCCTAATACCATTATCTTGAAGCAATCTTTACCTTTTACGAATTCGTCGTCCCTGAAGCCGTCGCTGTTTATGTTTAAAGTATATATGGCGTTTTTATCCGTTTTGCGTGTCGCGTTTTTTGTGGACGGTCTATATTTCCATCCAAGGACTCT
>MHFD01000068.1:8835-9715 GCA_001804045.1 Omnitrophica bacterium RBG_13_46_9 | reverse complement strand
GGTTCCGCTCTATCGGTGGAGCGGAACCCTGAACCGAAAGCCATTCATCCGCGCCCTTACAGGCGTGGCTTTCTGGTTCATGGGTAAATTATATGTATAGAAAAATAATACGTCAATGCAAAACTTTTATTTCACGGCCCTTATATTCCTATCCGCATCATGTACTCTTTTGGCCGGGAAAGTATCGAGTCTATCATGAATCTCGCTATGGTCTTTTGGCGTGAAAGAAGCAAGGTGTGGCTTGAGGCCAAAGAGGTGTCATCTATTGCTTATGAAGATGCGCTTTAACGAGTCGCCCAGTCTTTGTCTTTCGATTTCTCTTGCTATAATCTGTTTTACAAGCCGCGGGCTCGTCAATAAAAACAAGGCCATTTCTCGGGCGGTAAGCAATTTTACCCTGATAAATTTTTTTGCGATCTTCATGACCTGAACAGGCGTGTAGAAAGAAAATTTTATCTTTCTTCCTATTTTTTTCAGATCCGCGTGGCTATACATATCGGAATAAAGTTCGCCCCTCGGGGTGACATGGTATCCGGGCGTGGTCTCCGCGATATGCCTCAACTCCGAAAATTTCTCGATCCTGAGTTTCTGGAAAGTGATCGAATCCACCCCTATTTCCTTCGCAAAAGTCGATATATACAGCATCTCCTTTCTGGTCTCTCCTATGTTGCCGTAAATGAAATAGCCGTGATAATAGATGGGGAATTTCTTGAGTATCTTAAAATAATTCCTTATATCCGCGGAGTTGAAGCCTTTATTCAGCTGCGATAATATGTGATCGTGCGGCGATTCTATGCCCAATAAAAGTATTTTAAACCCCGCTTTGGACATCTTCTCCAATAGCTGCGGATGCTGCGCTACTTCGATACGCGCCTGGGCG
>MHFD01000068.1:4233-8810 GCA_001804045.1 Omnitrophica bacterium RBG_13_46_9 | reverse complement strand
CGATCATAAGATCGCAAATCCGTTCGGCGCGTTTTGCGTTTATGCAAAAATTATCGTCGCTGAAAAGTATTGCGTCTGCGGTTATGCCTTCTATCTCTTCTACGACAGACTCCACGTTACGCGCCGCGTAGACTCTTTTCTGGCCAAGCGGGTTTAAGCTGAACGTGCAAAACTTGCACTTGTTAGGGCAGCCGCGCGCGCTCAAGACCGAATCGAACGTAAGTCTCATCACTTCGGCGTCATTATAAATCATGCGGTACTTATTCCGCCTTAAGCTTCGATCGGGCGAGGCGATCTTGCCGACATCGGATAAAGGTCTATGCTCATTGTGGATTATCCTGCCGTTTTCCCTATATGAGATGCCCAGGATATCTTTTAGAGACATGCCCTTCATTATATCCTTTATGGTATCTTCCCCCTCGCCTCTTACTATGATGTCTATGGTAGGGCACGATGCAAAAAGCTCTTCCACCTGTTCCGTAGCTTTGTATCCGCCTACAACCAAAGGTATATCCGGCGGCATGATATTCAAAAGATCGCATATCTCCTTAAACTGCCTATCCCACCCGATGCTTACGCATATGATGTCTATATTTTCTCGTATAAAGCTTAGCAGGTTGCGGGTATCGCAGAAGTACTTCTCGTATCGCAGATCGAGCAAGGTAAGGTTTTCTACAAAACTTTTGGCACTGGTGGCCACATACTCAAGGCCTATAGGCGGGAAAAGCCCCATGATGCTGGTCACGGAGTCTTGTATGTACGGATTTAGAAATAAGGCATGTTTATATTTCATCTAGTATTTTTATATTTCCCGCGCAAAATACGCTTATGGGGTTGTATAAAGGTGATGAGTATCCTTCTTTATTTTTCATAAAAACCCGAAGTTCCTTACCATTTCAGGATACCTATCGCTTACATACAATATTGCGGCTTCGTGTCTTAAGTTGGATTTTTTTGTGAAGAACTTTCGAGAGCGACCGATTATTTGCTAACTATGGTTCTTTCTTTTATCTCTCTTTTTTTTGGATGGCTTAATGTAGTGCCGCCTGTCTCTGCACTCTCTGAATATCCCTTCCTGCAAGCACCTTCTTTTAAAGTGCTTGAGCGCTTTCTCAAAATTTTCTCTTCCGTATATGATTACTTTTGCCATAATATGCCTTTTTTAACAATATAGGATAGATATCAGCGAATCGCGCGAAAAATCAGCCTCGAAACCCGACTTCTTCCCGCAGACAGCACAAAATATTATTGAATTTCGCGTATCTTTACCGTGAAGTTCAGTTCTTTTCCGGCTAAAGGGTGATTAAGGTCTATAACGACCGTGTCTTCTTTTATCTCCGCTACCCTGACAGGAAAAATATTCCCATCGGCGGTTTTCATGCTAAGTATATTTCCGACACCAAGTTCCACCTCTTTAGGTATCGATGACTTGGGCACTTCCCTGAAAGCACTCGGGTTTATTTCGCCGTAGGCTTCATCAGGAGACACAACGATCGTTTTTTCCTCGCCTACACGCATCCCCTCAAGCCCCCTGGAAAGTCCCGGTATAATTTCTTTATTCCCATGGACATAGCGCAACGGTTCTTTCCCTTGAGAGCTATCGACAATCTCGCCATCCACCATAAGCGTATAATCGAACGCTACCTTGCTGCCGTTTTGCACGGCCATGCTCTCTTCCTTTCCGCACACCGGGTTGACAAGTATACCAATCGCTAAAAATACAAATGTAATTATACGTGCGAAGTTCATAAAAGCTCCTATTCGATTGATAACAAAATACCTCACATATACAAAAACCGCAAGTTCAGTCATCTTGGAATTTGCGGTTTCAAGATACTAAGCCGATTTATAACTCGCGATTTTTTAGTTTACTACTTTTTAAATAGATTGTCAATCATTTATTCCGTTTTGATTCCGTTTCTTATCCGCGACCCAAAATTCCATGCGCTTTCCAAGCATGAGCCGCGTTTGGGCGTCAAGCGCCGGAATCGCGCTCAGGAAAAAAGCGATAATAGGGATCGTAACCCATTGCGCGGTAAGGCCCAGGCGTTTTAAAATAGGGTGCTTTACCGGCCTCTTTGGCAAAAGCCGTAAGCTCAATATGATACATACCAATAAAGAGAAGGAGGAAAGATTGAAAATAGTTCCGGTTATGCGCTGGGCGCTGTAATAAAGGACTGTGCGATTAAATCCCAGATTGGCAAAAACCATGGGTAGCCATCCTATTATCGTCAGCAAGAATGCCCAGGTAGCCCACGCTATATGCCCTTCTATCAATTTTAAGCTTAGTCTAAACTTGTTATAAAAAGAGATGCCCCTATTTGTCATGAAACCTCTCATGACAATAGGGAAGTTCTCTACGCCCCAGGCCCATCTGCGTTTTTGCTTGTACTCGTTTATAACTGTCTTCCACCACGAATTCCCGGCCACAATATCCATGGAAACAGTGGTATACATAGGAATCACCCTGTATTTTCCGTCAAACCGGATATAGGCTTTCCAGAATATCGCCGAATCGTCCGAAATCATATCAACGGGCCAATACCCCGCATCCACAAGAGCTTTAAAACTCATGCTATGGCTTGAAAATGTAACGAGCTTCTCGGGGTTAGTCGCCTCTATCAGCTGAAAAAACGAAGAGCCTGCCTCAAGTACCCTGGCGAAACCAGGTACATCCCAAATGTTATTATGGTACACGGGGATCGGCTGGAAGCTTGAGCGATACCGGTCGGGACAAATCATGAAGTTATAGGTAAGGCACGCGAAATATTCCGGGTTTATCACGGTGTCGGAATCAAAACATGAAGCGATAACGTTTTCGAAAGATATCCCCTTTTCCGTCAGATACCCGGCTGCTTTCTTCGCGGCATAGGTCACGTTCGCTCCCTTTACGCGCGATTCACCCGGTACGCCATCTTTGTGAAGCACAAAAAGCACATCAAAAAAAGCATCGGTTTCGCCGTTTTATTTTTAACAATCTATACGGTACCACAAAAAAACGCGCCCTTTAAATATCAGTCGGACAGTTCTATTATCCTCCATGAGACCCAGTCCAATGGCACCGAATCCATGTATGACTGCGCGCTGGTCAGTATGCGCTGCGGGTTCTTAAGCAAGGCAAGCGGTATGCGAATCACTATTTCTTTCGGTTTACGTTCTACCATTACAGCATCCATAGGCAATCTACGGTCCTGGTCTAATATTTTATGCTGAAATGAGCTAAATTTTATATCTAATTTTGGCATATTCGCAAAGGCTTTATCGTCCCTATATCCGAAAACGCTTAGCGAAACCTCAGCCCGCTCCTCGATCGGACGGGACAATCTGATATAAAACACAAGTTGCCCGTCTTCCAGAAGGACAAAACGGTCCTCTATGCCGACAAATGCCGCGCGCTCCTCCTCATTAAGGTAATCCGGTAACTCCTTAACGTCATCCTTCCGCTGGGGTGAAAGCGGCACGGAAGAAGTGTCTGATTTCAACTTCACGACAGGAAAATCGCCGAATAACTCGTTACGGCGTATAAACGGGAGGAGGAATACCGCGCTGGATTCAAACTGTGAACGGTGTTTTTTGATGGCGTCATGTTTATAGTTGATCTCCTCGGGCTTCAGATAGCTGGTTTGCCACTTAGCTTTTTTTTCGAATAAAACAGGCGGATTTAGGGGCTTATCCGGGCGATAACCTCCGGGCTTGGGCCAGTGCTTGTAATGGACCAGATATGGGTAAAGATCCGGTTGCATCTCTTTCTCAACGTCCCAAAGGGCGATTCGGGTAAAAAGATACAATGCCCTGTGATCCGGATGGTGATCGATCGGATGAGAAATAAATATTTTTGTGGGTTTGAACTCACGCAATATCGTCTTTAAGTCTTTTAGTATCTCATCGCCCTTATAGGCCGCACCCGGCCGGAATGCGTTAGCGTAAGGAACCGCATTTGCATGGGTAAGCATACTGGTTGCCGGAGGAGAGTTGCCCCAATGGGCTTGCCAGATACTTAGAGTACTGAAATCCGGGTATCCTAAAAAAATCAGCTTTTCCTTTGACACACCCAGCGTCCGGTCGGCCGCAAGCGCCTCATCATGCCGCACCAGACCCATAGCCTTTACCGCTTTCGGCATCACTACAAAGCGTTTTCTGTAGACCAAAAATGACCATTGGTTGCTGTCTCCGTAGGTAAAAAAGACGACGCGTAAAGGCAGCTTCATCGCTGTAGCTTTTTGTATTATGCCTCCGCATCCCAGAACTTCATCATCAGGGTGGGGCGCCAAAACAAGGACCCTGTCATCCTGGCTTAACACTACCTCCGGCAAAGGCATGCTTTCGGTAAGCTGACTGTCCGGAACATCCTGCATAGCCAGCGCGACAGCGCACACGGATACGATGATAAAATAAAAGGGGATTTGTAATAACCGTTTGTCAAATATCCGACAAATCCTGAAAACCATGGCCTATCTCCTTGCCGTATATGACCACATAAACATTGTGGTTGACGTCCCGATCGTAATAATCCGTGGGGTAGCGGTTTATTTTGGCAAAACCCATTTTTTCAAAAAATCCGCGTCCTGCCGTGTTAT
>MHFD01000068.1:3246-4216 GCA_001804045.1 Omnitrophica bacterium RBG_13_46_9 | reverse complement strand
TGCATGCCACTCAATCCCGAAAGCCGTACCTCTTCCGCAAATCGTTCCATTAAATGTCTGCCAATATTCTGGCCGCGAAAACCTTCCTCCATGTTCACATGCAGATGAGCGGGATATCTATCGATAGATACCCTACGGTCAAATCCGCGTACGCGCCAGGCTCTTATAGCGGCTTTTAATAACCGCCATGTCTCCCTGCGCCAGAGCGCCCCTCTGAATATCGCTTTAATAAGGATCCTGGGCATAAGACGCCATATCATTATCTCAAAGTATCGACGGGTATTTAAACAACCTGTGAGGTACCCGATTACCTTCCCCCCGAACTCCGCTACCCACAATGACTGCGACTCGTAATCCGTATAATAGCGGGTCAAAATGTCCGCTACTGTCTCGCGGTCCCTGAAAATACCGTCTACCGGATTTCCCTTATTGGCGGTATCGCAAGAAATCTTGCGCACTGCTGGCCTATCTTGTATGGCATATTTCCTTACTGTTATGCTATTGGGCATGATAATGCACTCCAAAGCATATTCTTCAATCTCCGAAATTTATCCCTATGGAACGCGCGGCTTTTAACAACATATGATCTTTAGGGACTGTCTTCGTCCCTTGCGCGACAATACCCAGTGGCACAGCAATAAATTCACCCTCTTTTACTCCTACCATTTTCCCAAATTCTTTATTTTTTATCATATCGACTGCTTTTGTGCCAAGCTGCGTGGCCAATACCCTGTCAAACGGCGTAGGGACCCCTCCCCTTTGGAGATGTCCCATTACTACGGTACGCGTTTCGAGGCCTGTGGCTTTTTCTATTTGTTCGCCAAAAACAAATCCTATCCCGCCGAGACGTACAGAGTCGGAGCTTTCTTTGACTATCCGTTGTATGACAATGTCCCCGCCTTTCGGCTTTGAGCCTTCAGCAATAACCGCGATACTGAACCTTTTCCCTTTTCTGTGCCTCTCTCTTACT
>MHFD01000068.1:2242-3218 GCA_001804045.1 Omnitrophica bacterium RBG_13_46_9 | reverse complement strand
GTATTTCCGGTATAAGAATTATATCCCCTCCGCCCGCGATACCCGAATGCAGCGCGATCCACCCCGCATGATGGCCCATGACCTCGATAATCATAACCCGATGATGTGATTGGGCCGTAGTATGGATCCTGTCTATACCCTCTGTAGCGATCCACACTGCCGAATCGAATCCGAAAGTTATATCCGTTCCTATTATGTCATTATCTATCGTCTTGGGAACGCCCACAATAGGCAATCCGTCTTCATATAATCTGTTAGCGATGCCCAATGTGCCGTCGCCTCCTATGCATACAAGACACGAAACACCGAGTTTTTTTGCGTTCTTGATAACATCTTTTGACACATCCTTAAATACCAGCTTCTTCCCTTTTTTTACCGCATACCTGTAAGGATTCGCCGTCTTGGAGGTCCCTAAAATCGTGCCTCCCACCGTAAGTATGCCCGAGACATCCCTTTCCGAAAGCCGCCTATGCCTGTTATGCACCAAGCCTTCATAACCGTCTTCTATGCCGATAATCTCCATGTTGCTTCCGAACATCGCTTTTTTTGCGACAGCCCGTATCACCGCGTTTATGCCCGGACAGTCGCCTCCGCCTGTAAGAATCGCGATCCTATTTATATTTTTCATATTAGCCCCTCCCTTTTCTTGACCCAGCGGGAAAAATCACACCAATGGAGTCTTGCACATCCCTCAAGGCAACCCATGTTCCGCATTTTCGGGTTTTCCGAAAAAATATTTTGTCATTTTAAACGGTCATGAAATAGCTTAAAGGCAAAATCTGGTTGGTGCGGATGAGCCGACAAAATCAAAAAGGACGCTGATTTACCGGGTCATGTGTAATAAAATCTATTTTTGGGATACCGCTGTCTTCGGTTTAATCTGTCAATTTACAATATTTGTGGGGGTTCCGCTTATAAAACCCATGATATTGCGGGTAGTTGTATCTAATATCCTCTGCAGCGCCTCTCTCGAATA
>MHFD01000068.1:0-2229 GCA_001804045.1 Omnitrophica bacterium RBG_13_46_9 | reverse complement strand
GGGGTAAAAACAACGTTATCCCTCTGCAAAAGAAAACAGTTTCTGAGCGTTAACTGAAGTTTTTGAGGGTTATATAGATCCTTCTTTTTTCTCATCAGAAGCTGTTTTTCCTCTAATATGATATCTTCACCTTCCAGGACATCAAGGCCCGCTCCGGCCAAAATCTTCCTGTCAAGGGCCTTGGCAAGGGCTACCGTGTCTACAAGGCCGCCTCGGGCGGTATTGATAAGGATCGCGCCTTTTTTTATCAACTCTATACTCTCCTCGTTTATCATATGATGGGTTTTCTTATTGTAGGGCGCGTGCAGGGTTATGATATCTGACTCTCTAAGCAGTCTTTCAAAATCCACGTATTCAAATCCGAGGATCTCTGACAAAAACTGGTTTTGCGCGGGGTCAAAAGCCAAAACCCTCATGCTAAAACCAACGGCCATCTTTATAACCCTTAAACCTATATGACCCGTGCCAACAACGCCGATCGTCTTGCCCTTGAGGTCAAATCCTATTAGGTCCTTTATCAAAAAATCACCCTCATTGACTTTTGAATGCGCTTTTTTAAGATTGCGGGCTATCGACAGAATAAGGGCGAACGTATGTTCCGCAACGGTATTCTCTCCGTAAGTAGGGACATTGGAAACCGTGATATTCCTCGACCGCGCGTAATCCACGTCTATGTGGTCAAAGCCCGTGGAACGGGTGGTTATAAATTTGAGGTTGGGCAAAGAATCTATTACGTCTTTATTTATCTTGGAATTGATGAAAGTGGAAAGTATGACTGTGTCCTTGATTTCTCCGAGCACAAGGTCGGCGGTCTCTTTGAAATTTTTACTTACGACTGACTCGCCCAAAGAGTTCTTCAGATACTCTATTTCCCATGGGTCTTCGATATCTACAAAGGACGCTGGGGGTTTCATTTATTATTTTTTTCAATCTCTTCTTTTATGATCTGGTCGATATATTTGTCCGCCTCCGGCATATCGTCGAATATATCGATCATGGGTAATATTCTCATCACATCAAACACCTTTTTTATCTGCGGCTGAAGATCTATCATGGCGAAGGTCGCATTCCTCTGTTCCAGAGTCTTTTTTGCCCAAATCACAGCCCTTATACCGGCGCTGCTTATATAGTTGACAACCCCCATGTTTAAAATTACCGCCCTTGTTTTCTCATCGATGATCTCCCTAAGCTCATCCTCCAGCTGGTAGGACGTTTCGGTGTCTATTGAACCTTTAAGCTCTACCGAATACACATAATTCTTTTTTTTGACGACTTTTATCTCCAATGGCATGATTACCTCCTTAAAATGATTTTTTAAGACAGAACCCTGATCGATATTTTGCCTCCTTGAAACCCATGAATGCCTGATATTATAACATATATAAACCAATCTTCAACGTATTTATCATTGTTTGCGGTTTCCCCGGGCCCTTCCCGGACGCGGAAATACGCACGGATACCTACTCGAAGGCGAAATCGTACGATTTTTTCATTTTGATTTTGATTTTTATCTTAATAACCGCCCTTTGGGAATCATGTGCAGCATATATGCCACTACCCTCAAACATCCGAATTGAAGCTTTGATAAAAAATTTGCTTCTGATAATTCCATATCTATCAATGCCTATATGATATGCCCGAGTCCCCGGCTTTTTAAATGTTGACGCTATAATGTCCTAAAAACTCAAAATATAAAACACGCCTTTTCTTATCATCATAACCGCTATCGCGGCCAACAACAGGCTCATAATCTTTGATAATGCCCTTGAGCCCGCTTCGCCAAGACCTTTTATGATAAAATCTGAAAAGAGGAAAATTACACCCGCCAATGTTATATTGCCCAAAACAGAAATCAAAGTAGGCAATAAGCCGTATTCGTCTATTATAATTAAAGACGTCGTCAATACTGCCGGTCCTACAATCAGGGGAGTGCCCAAAGGGACTGCCCCCAGGTCACCGCTTGGTAGGCGTCTTTTCTTGGTGGGGTTCATAAGATCTATTATTGCTATGCAGAAAAGAAGCGCCCCGCCCGCCACCATAAAATCTCCTATGGTTATATTAAGAACCTTAAAAACAGCTTTGCCTAGGAATATGAAGCTTATGGAAAGGCATATTGCCGTAACAATCGATTGATATATAACCTTATTTTTCTTTTTTTTATCAAAGCCCTCTGTAAGTGAAACAAATATAGGTAGCACCCCTACGGCATCAACAGCCACAAATAAAGGA
>MHFD01000067.1:14352-14503 GCA_001804045.1 Omnitrophica bacterium RBG_13_46_9 | reverse complement strand
GATACCGAATTTTCACGAATTACGAATTCCGAATTTCGCGACCCTTCTGTCATCCTTTCGTCCTTGTCCCTACTAACAAGCTTTGTCTCACGAATCGTCCTACGTCCCACGTCACACATCCTTCGTAACGTTCTATATCGAATCGTCCCAC
>MHFD01000067.1:14011-14309 GCA_001804045.1 Omnitrophica bacterium RBG_13_46_9 | reverse complement strand
TCCTCGGGTTCAGCGCATCCCTAAGCCCTTCTCCCAGTAAATTAAACGCAAGTACCGTAAACAGAATAGCCAGACCGGGAAAAATAATTACCCACCAGCCAACGCCCAAAACCGCTTTTCCCTCCATTAATATATTTCCCCAGCTGGGATTCGGTGGCTGTACGCCAAGGCCGAGAAAGCTTAGGGCCGCTTCTGTCAATACCGCGCCTGCTATGCCAAAAACAAAACTCACTAAGACCGGCCCTATGCCGTTTGGTATCAGGTGTTTCGTTATTATGAATATGTGGCTTGCGCCCAA
>MHFD01000067.1:13689-13982 GCA_001804045.1 Omnitrophica bacterium RBG_13_46_9 | reverse complement strand
TTTTTAAGCTTAAGATCTCCGCTCTTATGAGCCTCGCCATGCCCATCCATCCCGTCAGTCCTATAATAACCATTACATTAAAAATGTTGGGCCCGACCACCGCAATGACGGCTAATATCAGAAAAAATCGCGGGAAACAAAGCATTATATCGGCAAATCGCATTATAGCGGAATCTATCATGCCGCCGAAATAACCCGCGATCGCCCCGAGGAAAACACCGATTAATGCGGCTATGCCAACAGCGACAAAACCTATCAAAAGAGCTATGCGCGCTGCGTAAACCATTCTCGAA
>MHFD01000067.1:12260-13222 GCA_001804045.1 Omnitrophica bacterium RBG_13_46_9 | reverse complement strand
ATCCGCCATAAGATTTCCCAAAAGGGTAAGAAATGCGCTGATGACAAGGCCTGCCATTATTACATTATAATCCCGGCTAAAAACGGCCTCGACCATCAATCTTCCCATTCCGGGGATACTGAAAATAGTCTCTAAAATCACGCTGCCGCTTATTAAACCGGGTATGGATAAACCGAGAATTGTAATTATGGGAAGTAAGGCGTTGCGTAAAGCGTGCTTATATATGACTACATGCTCGGGAAGGCCCTTGGCCCTTGCGGTCCTTATATAATCCTGGCAAATCGTATTAAGCATGCTCTGTCGCATATATCGTGATACACCTGCTAAGTCACCTATGCTTGCTATGGTGATTGGCAATATCAAATGCCGAAGCACGTCTAGCGCTTTGTCAAAGAGAGGCAAATTCTCGAAATCTAACGACACGATCCCGGAAACGGGTAACACGCCGAGCCTGACTCCGAAAAACGATATCATAAGCAGCCCGAGCCAGAAACCGGGGGCCGCAAAACCCAGAAAGACCAAAACCGTCGTAACCTTATCAAAAAAAGATCCTCTCCTTACGGCGCTTTTTATACCTATCGGTATAGCGAGAAGGAATATTATTACAATTGCCAGCGCATTGATCAGTATCGTTATCGGGAGTCTTTCCGATATCTTATCCAGAACAGGCCTATGGTCGATATAACTTCTTCCAAAATCAAGCATAACAGACTTTTTAAGCCAATTTATATATTGAACATGTAGGGGTTTATTCAGCCCGTATATCTCGTTCAGCCTTTCTTGCGCCTGAAAATCGACTCTGTGATTCAACTGAAGCATCAGGTCTGTGGGCTTTCCGGGGGCAAGGTGAATAACCATGAAAGAGATGATTGTTATTCCAAAAAGGATAGGGATTATGTGTAGTAAACGGCGGACTAGGTAGTTAATCATTACAAAAATCCTAAATTCTAAACTATAAATCC
>MHFD01000067.1:8523-12254 GCA_001804045.1 Omnitrophica bacterium RBG_13_46_9 | reverse complement strand
AACCTAAAACCCAAAATCCAAATGTCCAAAACCGGTGTTTTGGATTTTGAGTTTGTTTAGAGTTTAGGATTTAGTGTTTAGAGTTTTCAATATGCGTATCTCTGTTTACTCTTCGGGACCCACCAGTCAATAAAATTATACCCTATTCCGATAGGCGAAGGTTCTATCCCGTGAAAACGTCTATGAACCGTCAGCAATGAATCCGGAATATACAAAAACATATAAGGCTGGTCATCGTAAAGGATCTCATGAATCCTGCGGTACACCTTTTTTCTGTCCTCACGGTCAAACGTCCGCCTGCCTTCCGCGAGAAGCCTGTCGATCTCCGGATTTGAATAACCTATGAAATTAAATTCGCCGGCTTTTGTCTTCGAGGAATGAAATATGTCAAAACAATCAGGTTCCCTTCCGAGCCCCCACCCCAATATCAGCGCCTCGAACCTTCCCTTGTTCACGAATTCATTTATAAAAACGGACCACTCCAGGATCCTTATGTTCACTTTTATGCCGATATCCTTAAATCTTCTCTGTATAATTTCGGCTGTCATGCGCCGCATTTCGTTGCCCTGGTTGGTGATTACCGTAAACTCAAAGCGCTTCCCGTCTTTATCCAGCCATCCGTCGGCATCACGATCCTGCCAGCCGGCTTCCATTAACAACGTTCGCGCTCTACCGGGGTCATAGGGGTATGGTTTTACATTTTCGTTGAAAGCCCATGACTCCGGAACAAATTGGCCCGTGCAAATCCTGCCAAGACCGAACAGTACTCCGTCGATCAGCTCCTTCTTGTCAACGGCGTAGTTCAGCGCCTGTCTGACTTTTTTATCGGCAAACTTCTCGTCTCTGAGATTGTAAGCCATATAGGTATAACCGAATGACGGGTATTGGAATTTCCGGAATCTTCTATTGAAAAAATGCGCATCCGTCTGCCTGGTAAATTGAAGGGGGGTAAGGCTCATGGAGTCAATGCCGAGAGTCCCCAGCTCCAAAAACATTGTCGAAGGGTCCGGTATTACCCTGTAGATATATCTATCGATATACGGGCGGTGTTCAAAATATCCGCGATTAGACACAAGGTCTATCCTCTCGCCGGACTTCCAGCTCTTAAAGATATAAGGTCCCGTTCCTACGGGATTTCTTTTAAAGCCGGTGGTCCTTAGGTCCTGGCCGGCAAGGATGTGTTTTGGCATTATGGGCATAATCCAGCTTGACAGGCCGGGCGCAAAAGGCTCTTTGTAAATGATTTTTATCTCATAATCATCCACCAACTCAACTCTCTTAACCATCTTAAAATCGCCGCTATAGGGGCTTATGACATCTGGGTCTATAAGGGATTCATAAGTAAATTTGACGTCCTCCGCCGTGAATGGACGGCCATCGTGCCACTTAACATCTTTCCTTAAATGAAAAACAATCGTTAAGCCGTCGTCCTCTATGTCCCAGGATTGCGCCAGGTCGCCTTCCAGCTCAACGTTTTTGTTGTATTTGACCAAACCGTTAAAAACCAGAGACACTATGTATGAAGAGGGGCTATCTGAGGCTAATATGGGAACGAGGGTGCAGGCATCGCCTATCTCGCCTACCACGAAAGCGTCACCGTAATCACGGCAGGCGGACCGGGAATAACCTTCTTTATCGCGTTGAGAAGAGTTTTCTTTATCGGGTTTGGCTTCGGTTCCGGAAAGGGGCATCTCTGCATATGCGTGATTATTAGAGGGTGAAAAAAATACCATTATCACTATTAAAGCTAATAATGGTATATAAAAATAAGCTTTACTGTTGGGTCGGATTTTCAGTTTCTGCAAGAGGCGCACCCTCTTCGCCAGCAGGTACCGGGGCCTCTGTTTTTTCCCCCGCTTGCGAGGCAGGGGGTCCCGTTTCTTCCCCGGCTTGTGAGACAGGGGTTTCAGTTCCCTCACCTGGTTGCGGATAAGTGGCATCTGCGGGAAGCGCTCCTCCTCTCTGAAGCTCGATCAGACTTCTGCCCCTCCTTGAGGTCATTATACCTAATGACAAACTTGTGATCAAAAACATAACGGCGGCGGCAACAGTTGCCCTGGTAAAGAATACGGATACCTTTGTACCGAAAATCGTCTGGCTTGATTCGCCTCCGAAGGTCTCGCTTAATCCGCCTCCTCTACCTGACTGCAAAAGTATCACTACGATCAATATGAGACACGCAATTAAATGAATGGCGATAAGTAAGCCATATAACATATTATTTCTCCTTTACAATGTCCGAGGCCCTCTTCACCAGGTCAACAAAGGAACCCTCTTTGATAGAAGCCCCTCCCACTAACGCGCCGTCTATGTCCTTCTCTTTAATAAGATCCGCTATATTATCCGGATTGACACTACCCCCGTATTGGATGCGGACGTTATCCGAGATTTCCTTACCGTATTTGTCTGATAAAATACCCCTGATAAATTTGTGGACTTCCTGCGCCTGGTCGGGTGTAGCGTTTTTGCCCGTCCCGATAGCCCATACGGGTTCATACGCGATTACCACGTCCAGGATCTCTTTCTCTCCTACGCCTAGCAGGCCTTTTTCGACATGCTCGGAAACCACGTCAAATGTTTTGCCGTTTTCCCGCTCTTTCAGTTTTTCGCCGACACACAATATCGGGGAAAGATTCTCTTTCAGCGCTGCTCTTACTTTTTTTTCTACCGTCTCGTTGGTTTCTCCAAAATATATCCTTCTTTCCGAATGGCCTATTATCACATATTTACATCCAATATGTTTTAACATCCCCGGGGCGATCTCACCGGTGAATGCGCCCTCGGCCTGCCAGTGCATGTTCTGGGCTCCCAAAATAATATTGGTATCCAGAATCACATCCCTGACATCGCTAAGAGATGTAAAAGGCGGGCAGAGAACTATCTCGATATTCTGTATATCAAATAGATCCCTCTTTATGCCGTTGGAAAGAAGTATCGCCTCTTCCGAGGTCTTATTCATCTTCCAGTTTCCGGCTATTATCGGTCTACGCACGGTTGCTCCTATATTATGTTCAAGCCTCTAACAGTTAGCGTTGTATATATCTCTGTGCTAGACGCTAATCCCTATCCTGTAACGCCGCGATACCCGGCAGCTCCTTACCCTCAAGGTATTCTAAGGACGCGCCGCCGCCTGTGGAGATATGGGTCATACTGCTGGCCAAGCCAAGCGCGTTTATAGCAGCTGCTGTATCGCCTCCTCCTATTACCGTCGTGGCGTTTAATTTCGATATGAACTTTGCGATATGCGCTGTGCCGCGCCTGAACGGTTTTAACTCGAAATAGCCCAAAGGCCCGTTCCACAGTATGGTCTTTGCGCTTTTAAGAATATCCTCATATTTTCTAATCGTCCTCGGGCCTATATCCAAACCTATCCATCCATCCGGTATGTGCGCTCTGACGACCCTGACCCTTGTTCTCTCCGCCACGGCTTTTGCGATAACATGATCTTCCGGAAGAAATATGCTTACGTTACTGCTTCCCGCTTTATTGAAAATATCCGCCGCTACGCTGATCTTATCCTCCTCCACCTTCGAATTTCCCACGCCTTTTAAACGCGATTTCAGGAATGTATAAGCCATTGCCCCGCCGATTAATAGATAGTCTATGCCTTTAAACATATTCTCTATGACAGCGATCTTATCCGACACCTTCGCCCCGCCAAGGATCAGGGCAAATGGTTTTTCGGGTCTTTTAAGTATATTATCAAAACAGTTAATTTCTTTTTCTATCAA
>MHFD01000067.1:5839-8511 GCA_001804045.1 Omnitrophica bacterium RBG_13_46_9 | reverse complement strand
GCTCGGCAAAAATTTCGTGACCCCTTCCGTTGAGGCATGAGCCCTGTGACATGTGCCGAAAGCATCGTTTATAAAGACATCGCCGAGCCCGGCTAGTTTCTGCGCGAACTGGCGGTCATTCTTCTCTTCCTCTTTATGAAATCTCAGGTTTTCCAAAAGCACCACATTGCCGTCTTTCATGCCTTTCACGGCACTCTCAACATCCGGACCCACACAGTCCTTCAACATCTTCACGTCTCTGTCTATCAATAAAGACAATCTCTCGGCGCATGGGGCAAGACTTAAAGAAGGCTCAAACCCTCCTTTCGGCCTTCCTAAATGGCTCATCAATATGACTTTCGACGGAGCCTGGGCGGCATATTCGATCGTAGAAACAGCTTCCTTTATTCTGGTATCATCGGTAATATGTCCCTTTTCGTCTAAAGGCACATTGAAATCTACGCGCATGAGAACACGTTTATCCGTTATATCGAAATCCCTTATAGTTTTTTTCATAAAACTCCTCCTTGGATATTATCTATATTTAGGATGTCACGAAACTAATTTTTAGCCTGTGATTACGGTGATTTTCAGAAGAGATTACAGCGATTCCATCGTAGCAAAGCTATCTCTGCAATCTCTTCTGCAATCGCTGTAATCATAATTTTGTGACGCCCTATATTATTTATATATTGGAGTAAAATAGTATACTTGTATTTTATGCTAATGTCAACATTAGTTAACGCTGCTTGCCCATTACCTCGGCGAATTCAGCATTTTTTCATAGAGTCTCTTATATTGTAACGCTGATGTCCTCCATGAAAAATCTAAATTCATGATCCTCTTTGTCACGTCCTGCCATAATTCTTTATTTTTATAGAGTTCGACGGCTCGGGCTATGGCCTCGATTAAATCTTTTTTTGTAGCGCCGGAAAATTTTATACCGTTGCCCCGCTCCTTGTCCGCGTAGAGGTCGATTATTGTGTCGTCCAGACCGCCTGTCGCCCTTACCACGGGCAAAGTCCCGTACCTTAGACTATACAGCTGATTTAAGCCGCACGGTTCATATCTGGACGGCATTACAAATATGTCGCTGCCCGCCTCGATCTTATGGGCAAGCGAGTCATCGAATACGATGTGGCTCGATATATATCCGGGATGACGCCCGGCTATGTCTTTGAAAAGATTGTTATATTTGTCATCCCCTATGCCGAGAATCACAATACTGGCGCCAAGATCTATTATATCTTTTGCCGTTCCGGCAATTAAGTCTACGCCCTTTTGATAAGCAAGCCTTGATATCATACCGACTACGGGCCTCTCCATGGTTTCGGGCGGCAGGCCTGTACTTTCTATAAGATCTTTCTTGCACCCGGTTTTTCTGTCTATGTTCTCGGGCCCGTAATTACAGGCTATGCGCTTATCCGTTTTTGGATCCCATTCGCTATAATCTACGCCGTTAACTATGCCGTAAATGCGGGAGGCGTGTCTTCTTAAAATCGCATCCATTCCACAGCCAAACGCTGGGGTAAGGATCTCCTTGCGATAGCCGTTGCTGACGGTGCTTATGGCGGAGGAGTGTATTATGCCGGCTTTTAAAAATGATATCTTACCGTGATGCAATATGTCGTTGACTTTAAAAAACCTTCGCGGTATACACAGTTTATCGAATAACGCCTTAGGGAACAACCCTTGATAGCCGATATTATGTATGGTAAAAAGCGTCTCTATTCCTGTGTTACGGAGCTTTGCATAAAGACAAACAAGGCCCGCGTGCCAGTCATTGCAGTGGATAATATCGGGCTTAAAATCTGAATTAATCGCGAACGACAAAACGGCCCTGCTGAAATATGAAAAACGCAGGCCGTTATCCTTGTACTCGCCATTTCCGTCTGAATACAGGTTATCCCTGTCATAATACTCATCGTTAACAACAAATACATAATTTATGTCATCGGCTCCATGTCTTGCGCCCAAGGCGCCGGCCTGCCGTGTGGAGAGAGGCTCGCCTCCGGCGTAAGTGGAAAGGAAATTAAACCCTTCTATTGTGAATGGCGTAAGGTTTAGTCCCAAATTCTTTACACTCTTATAAAACGGCATGATAACACTAAGGCTACAGCCGATTTCGTTAAGAGCCTTTGGGAGGCTTGCGCTTACATCACCCAGCCCTCCGGTCTTTGCGAAAGGCGCAACTTCGGAAGAGGCAAAAAGGATATTCATAATTATTTTCTTGGACTCCTTATCGCCTTTTAAGTATCTCTTCTATTTTTGCCTGCAGTTTTTCGTGCACAGCCTGTTTTTCCACATACCCTTCGCAATAGCGCTCAACCGCTTTCATCTTTGACCTGTCATCCTGCAATGCGGACAGCATGACAACGGGTATAGACGCTGTCTTATTATTACCCTTGAGCGCTTTGAGCACCTGGAAACCGTCCTTACCCGGCATCATGATATCGAGCAAGATGAGATCGGGTCTATAGGATATGGCGTCCGATACCGCTTCGAAGGGGTCTGTCTCTACGCCAACCTCGTATAACCCCGTATTCTCCAGGTACACCTTTATTATGTATGCAAGATTCTCTTCGTCGTCGATAATCAATATCCTCTTTCGCTGCATATGCTCACCCATTTTTTATCAATTTTGTGGGGCCGCGAATAAGACATTGCGATCTTCCCGCATAAGACAAAAAGAC
>MHFD01000067.1:4175-5827 GCA_001804045.1 Omnitrophica bacterium RBG_13_46_9 | reverse complement strand
ATATAGGATTCCCGATACGCGATTACTGACGTACGGAACTGGCGCCCTATCGGGCATCGCGGTCTTCGGTCTTTCTCTATCTAATGGCGATCATTTAACCAGTAAACCAATCAAATCAGTAACCCGACATGAATAAGCCCATTCGTTATCGTACCAGCCGATAACCTTTACAAGATTATCCGTAATGACCATTGTGGACAGGGCGTCAAAAATGCAGGAATGCGGATTCCCTACAACATCCATAGAGACGATCGGGTCCTCAGTGTATTCCAATATTCCCTTCATCGGGCCTTCGGATGCTATTTTAAAGGCCTTGTTTATCTCTTCCTGAGCCGCTTTCTTTTTAAGTATACAGACGAAATCCGTCACAGAGCCGCATTTGACCGGAACCCTGATAGCCATACCGTTTATTTTGCCTTTAAGCGCCGGGATGATATTGCCGACCGCCTTTGCGGCGCCCGTTGTTGTGGGTATAATATTCTCCGCCGCGGCCCTGGCCCGCCTTAAGTCCTTGTGCGGCAAATCGAGAACGCATTGGTCATTGGTGTAAGCATGGATCGTGGTCATCAGCCCTCTCTCCACGCCAAATGAATCGTTTAATACCTTCACCATCGGCGCCAGGCAGTTCGTCGTACACGACGCGTTGGACACGATCTTGTCTGAAGGTCTTAGCGCATTCTCATTCACGCCCAATACTATCATATTATCTATCTCGTCTTTCGCCGGAACGGTCAATATCACCTTCTCTGCCCCGGCCTTAAGATGCAGCGCTATCTTTTCCCTATCCCGGAATACACCTGTCGATTCGATTACGACCTTAACGCCCCGCTCCTTCCACGGAAGCTGGGAAGGGTCTTTAACACTCAATATCTCTATCTCATTTCCGTCAACGACGATTGACTTCTCTTTTGCCTTTACTTCGCCCTTTCCGCCGTGGGCCGAAAATCTTCCGTGAACAGAATCGTATTTCAAAAGATGAGCGAGCGTCTTTGCGTCGGTAAGGTCGTTTATGGCGACAACGTCAAATCCGCCTCTTTCGACCATCACCTTAAAAACCATCCTGCCTATTCTCCCAAAACCGTTAATCCCTACTTTTACCGCCATGTGTCTACCTCCTTGTTTGGTTTAAAACACTACATACATGTAAGGTTGCCCGGTCACAATCTAGCTCTCAGCTTTCAGCTATCAGCTTTCAGTCTAGTATACTCTCTTTTGTTTTATGTTGCATAGGTTGCGGAAGTTTCAGAGGTTGCAGAAGTTTCTTATCTATCGTGAAATTCGTAATTCGAAATTCGTAAATAAGTTTCCACGAGTTTCAACGAATTTCTATGAATATCCATCGTATATCAATCGTCCTTATCCCCGCTAATAAACTTTGTCTTACTAATCGTCCCACGTCCAACGTAGCTAAGATTAGAGTCAGCCAACCGTCCTACGTAACGTGGTGACCCTAATAACCGAGCGCCGATTGGCGAAGTATGAATTATATAATCATATGGTAAGACATTCAACAACTTTTTTCGTTTTCGTGCTGTTTTCGGACACCGGAAGCAAACAAACCTCATGTCTATATCTTCCGAAAAAGGCTCGAAGGACATGGCTTCTCGCCTACTTTCAAACATAGCCTGGGGCGTTTTCAACCAAGCCTGCTG
>MHFD01000067.1:3829-4078 GCA_001804045.1 Omnitrophica bacterium RBG_13_46_9 | reverse complement strand
CTGTCCCAGCGATCAGTTCTTCCTTCGCTTCTATGACCTCACCCGTTTTTGCCTCTCCGTCCAAAACGTTCGTCTTCCAGATGTTGATCTTCTTTCCTTCAAAATAGGTGTATGCGCCCGGCCAGGGAACCGTACCCCTTACCTGATTATGGATATCCTTGGCGGGCCTGTTCCAGTCGATAAGGCCGTCTTCTTTTTTTAATACCGGAGCAAAAGTGGCTTTTTTATCGTCCTGCTTCATAAACCTGA
>MHFD01000067.1:1846-3629 GCA_001804045.1 Omnitrophica bacterium RBG_13_46_9 | reverse complement strand
GGAAAAAGCCAGATTTTTTACGGGCGTGGCCTGAGTTTTGAGGCGCCTGCCTTTTTTTCTGTCAGGCTGCGTAACGACCTCCAGAATCTCATGAGAAGAACCTAAAAGCATTTCAAGCACAGGAACAGCAAAATTTGATGAGCCAAAAAATATTATTTTCATTTTAAGCCTTCAGTTATCGGCCTTCAGCTCTCAGCCGTTTGTGACTGATAGCCGAAAGCTGACAGCTGTTAAACTGACATCGGGTCAACATCAATGACTAAAAACGTACCGGATGGCCTCCTGTAAGACCCTAGCACCTTCCTTAAGGCCTCGCACATAATGCTTCTATTCTTGCCTTTAAGCAATATGTTCCACCTGAAAAATCCTCTTACCCTTGGTATGGGGGAAGGGGCCGGCCCGACTATTTTTATATCTTTTCCGCCTTGGCCTGCTTTGGCGGCTGGGTCAGATAATTTCTCGGATAAAAATTTCTTCAGGTCATGCGCGGCGTCGCTCGCCTTCTTCTCGTTTCGCGCCCGCAGGGTTAATTTTATAATATGCATGAATGGCGGAAACAAAAGTGATCTTCTGGTCTTGATCTCTTCCTGATAAAACTTTTCGTAATCGTGTTTGGAGGCCGATAAAATGGAATAATGCTCCGGCGCATATGTCTGCACGATAACCTCGCCCCCTTCTTCACCGCGGCCCGCCCTGCCCGCAACCTGAGTTAGCAGATTAAAAGTCCTTTCGCTGGCCCTGAAATCGGGCAGATTCAGCGTCACGTCAGCATTTACCACACCCACAAGGGTTACGCGCGGGAAGTCCAAGCCCTTGGCGATCATCTGCGTCCCGATCAAAATGTCTATGTTGTGGCTCTTAAAGTCGCCCAGTATCTGCGCATGCGAGCCCCTTTTTGAAGTCGAGTCGGTATCCATCCGCGCAATCCGGGCCTTGGGAAAAAGCCTTGCGATCTCGCTTTCCACCTTTTCCGTCCCGATCCCGAAGTACTTCATATACGAACTCCTGCATTGCGGGCATATATCCGGGGGCGCGATTCTAAAATTGCAATAGTGGCACATTAAGCTTTTTACCTGGTAGTGATAAACCAGGACACTATCGCATCTTTTGCACTTTAGAACCAGACCGCATTTTTTACAGTTTATATAGGTGGAGAAGCCCCTGCGGTTAAGAAAGATTATGATCTGTCCGCCCTTGTTTAAGGCCCGCTGAATGCTATCTATCAAGATCTTGGAGAATATGACCAGCCTTTTTCTGGTAGCCAGCTCCATTCGCATATCGACAATCTTGACCTTGGGCAAATCCCTGTCATCTATTCTTTTTGTAAGCCTTACCAGCTCAAACTCATTCTTCCTGGCAAGATAATAGCTTTCCAGAGACGGCGTCGCGCTTCCCAAAATCACGGGACAATTGGAGCGCCTGGCCCTCGCCAAAGCGACATCTCTCGCGTGGTACCTAGGCGCGTCTTCCTGCTTGTAGCTTGTTTCGTGTTCTTCATCAACGATAATAAGGCCCAAGTTTTTTACGGGGCTGAAGATAGCCGAGCGCGCCCCGACCACTATCCTGGCTTCGCCGTCTTTTATCTTCTTCCACTCTCTATAACGCATGGAGCCGACCAGGGCTGAATGTATCACGGCTACCTGCTTGCCAAAACGCGATGTAAACCTCTCTACGGTCTGCGGGGTAAGCGCTATTTCGGGAACCAGGACAATGCTTGTCTTTCCCTTGCGAAGCACCCTTTCTATCGCTTGCAGGTAAATCTCTGTCTTTCCGCTTGCGGTGA
>MHFD01000067.1:465-1797 GCA_001804045.1 Omnitrophica bacterium RBG_13_46_9 | reverse complement strand
AACGCTTTTCAGGGCCTCCCCCTGTTGCTCGGTCAGTGAAAAAGGCAAAGATGCCGGGGGCAGTTCTTCCTCTTCCGTTTTTTTAGAACGCGGTTTTACGGAGACCCTTCCTCTCTTAAGCACGCTCGGAATAGCGGCGTTTATCGCCGTCCCCAATGAACATAGATAGGTTTCGGAAATCCATTTGCAAAGTTCGAGCATGAGCTCGGAGACAATGGGTTCTCTGTCTATTACGCTTTTAATAGGTTTGACATTCTTTACTCCCACAGATTCCGCCAAACCCACTACATAGCCGACTTTATCTTTGTTGCCGAACTCAACCCACACCCGTTTTCCCACTTCGACATCTCCGCCGAGATCCGCGGGGATGCTATAATGGAAATTCTTATTCAGCGGAAGGGCGATGGCGATCTCAGCGAACTTCGGCTCTGATTTATTAGGCATTCTTACCTTTCCTCGAATGTACTGTCACCAATCTAGCTCTTTGCTCATAGGAAGAAATTGATTGATATTCATTGAAACTCATGGAAACTTATTGAAACGGATTGAAATACGAATTTCGAATTACGACTGTCGAATCTCGCAAACCTTCCGTTGTCAACCTATTACCTACAACCTAACGTGCTATAACGAATCGTCCCACGTCCGAGCGAGCGTAAGCGAGCGGACGTCCCGCGTAACGAGCTATTACTAATACTTGCACATATCGGAGGTTTCTTAAGGTTACTTAAGGTTGCATTTTCGTATTCGCAACCTCCCGGAACTTCAAGAAACTTTCCGCAACTTCCCACAACTACCTATAATCTAACGCGCTATTCAGAACCGTCCTTCGACAACTCGCGCTTTATCTTCTTCATATCCTCCCACACCAATCTTTTATCCTGCGGGTTGCGCAAGAGATACGCGGGATGAAACGTCGGCATAAGCTTAGCCTGCCGATAATCATAAAACTTACCTCTCAGCTTAGTTATCGCTTCCTGGCTTCTTAAAAGGGTCTGGGCGGCAAACTTGCCTAGCGCGCATATGACCTTTGGGTTTATCAGCTCTATCTGCTTGATAAGGTATTCCTCACAAGTCAATATTTCTGTCGGCAGAGGATTCCGATTATTGGGGGGCCTGCACTTCACAACATTAGCGATGTATACATCTGTCCTCTTAAGGCCTATAGACTCGATTATCTTCGTAAGAAGCTGACCTGCCCTGCCGACAAAAGGCAAGCCCTGAAGATCCTCTTCCATTCCGGGCCCCTCCCCCACAAACATCAGTTTGGCTTTGGGGTTTCCCGAGCCAAATACAACCTTGGTCCTTGTTTTGCACAGATCGCATCTTGAG
>MHFD01000067.1:0-399 GCA_001804045.1 Omnitrophica bacterium RBG_13_46_9 | reverse complement strand
AGTTCGGGTTTCCTGTCAACGCTGCCATCTACGCCGGACGCACCCGACAGGCGAGGACGTCCGAATCCGCCATGAGACAATTCTTCCATCTCCATATATTTTTTTACGGCATCAATGATATCTTTCAAATCTTTATCGATAGGCTTCATCTCTGATCCTCGCGGCTGAGTCAGCCAGGCACAGCTTTGCAATTTTTTCCTTCAGGATATCGAGCTTATCCGAGCCGAAAATTCCATCCACGATAGCAAGTATATCACGCGGGTTCTTCAGCTTTATTGCGGCGTCCTGTTTCTCCAAAAACTTGTAATTCCTCATCTCCTGTCAAGTATATCACGCGGGTTCTTCAGCTTTATTGCGGCGTCCTGTTTCTCCAAAAACTTGTAATTCCTCATCTCCTGT
>MHFD01000066.1:16835-17605 GCA_001804045.1 Omnitrophica bacterium RBG_13_46_9 | reverse complement strand
TTTGGGGGCCTGATCTGCCCGCTGACCGTATCACCCGTCCTCAGATTAAACTTCCTTATCTGAGACGGCGAGATATAGATATCATCGGGGCAAGGAAGATAATTGTACTTCGGGCTTCTTAAAAACCCGAAACCGTCAGGGAGAATCTCCAAGACACCCTCGCCGAAAATCAGACCCTCCTTTTCGGTCTTCCCCTGCAAGATCTTGAACATAAGCTCCTGTTTGCGCAGGCCGCTTATGCTGTTTATCTTGAGCTCCTTGGCAATCTTACTCAACTCGGTCATGTTCATTGCCTTTAGTTTTTCGATGTCGATATTATCCATTATTTACCTCCCGGATATTTTTTTCCATATTTTATTTACTTCGCTTCGCGTATATTTTTTTGAAAAGTTATTATCTATTACAAAATCGGCGATTTTGACCTTTGCGCCCAACGGTAACTGCGCGGCGCGTCTTGAGAACAGGTCCTCTTTTGTGAATCCCTTCTTGGCGCAACGTTCGATCTGCTTCGCAAGGGAAGCCCGCACAACAACTACATAATCCACATACCTGTGCAGACCCGACTCAATCAGTAGCGGCGCGTCGATAACGCATACGGTTTTCCCCGACAGATCGGCCACCTCTTTTATTTTGCGTATCACCTTGGGATGTACGATGCGGCATAGTCTGCCGAGGTTGCGTTTGTTGCCAAATATTATTCGCCCCAATTTTTTTCTGTCTATTTTCCCGCGGCAAAAGACCTCTTTCCCAAAATTTTTAAGTATGGCTGT
>MHFD01000066.1:16577-16825 GCA_001804045.1 Omnitrophica bacterium RBG_13_46_9 | reverse complement strand
TTGTCCGTTCGGTATAACCTGTGCACAATCTCGTCAGCGTCAATGATTTGGGCGCCCAGACCTTTGAAAAATGCCGAGACGGTCGTCTTGCCCGTGCAGAAACCGCCTGTCAAACCTATCAGAGTCACAATTCTACCCTCTCCATTTCAAGCCAGTTATTGCCGGCTTCCAGGTGTGCTTCAATCGGCACCACGAGCTCCATTACGTCTTCCATCCCGGACTTAACAACTTTTGAAAATTTCCGGAGG
>MHFD01000066.1:13407-16550 GCA_001804045.1 Omnitrophica bacterium RBG_13_46_9 | reverse complement strand
TCATCATGGACCTGTAAAATCATCCTGGCATCAAAATCCGCAAGCGACTTGCGTATATTTATCATCGCCAGTTTGATAAGGTCGGCGGCGGAGCCCTGAATAGGGGTATTTACCGCCGTGCGCTCGGCAAAGTTCCGCACCGAGATGTTGGGGCTATTGATCTCCGGTATATAACGCCGTCTTCCGAGAATCGTTGCGACAAACCCTTTCTTCCTGGCTTCTTCGATCCTTTCATCCAGATATTCTTTTACGCGGGGATAACGCTCAAAATACGCCTCTATAAATCTGGCAGCCTCATGGACATCCATGCCCAGGTCGCGCGACAACCCATAGGCGCTCATCCCATAGATAATACCAAAGTTCACTGTTTTGGCGTTTGCCCGCATCTGGTCCGTTATATCCTTCTCCGCCAGACCGTAGATCAGAGATGCGGTAAAAAGATGTATATCCCGGTCCTTCTTAAAAGCATCGATAAGATTTTTATCACCTGACAGATGCGCCAGAATGCGCAATTCTATCTGCGAATAATCCGCAGAAAGTATGAGGTGCGATTTCTTCCCGGCAACAAATGCCTTTCGGATCTTGCGCCCCATCTTGGTCTTTATAGGTATGTTTTGCAGGTTTGGTCTGCTCGACGATAGCCTACCGGTGGCGGTTACGGTTTGGTTGAAAGATGTGTGTATGCGCCCTGTCCGGGGGTTGATTAGCTCCGGCAGGCTATCGACATATGTCGACTTAAGTTTTGCGAGTTCCCTATAGCGCAGGATTTCTTTCGGCAGTTCTTCTTTTTCGGAGAGGACCTTAAGCACCTCTTCATCGGTCGAAACGCCGGTCTTTGTCCTCTTGACTATGGGCAGCTTTAACTTTTCAAACAGAATGACTTGAAGCTGTTTAGGGGAGTTTATATTGAAAGCCTCACCGCTCAACTCATAAATACTTGCCTCCAGCTTCTTGATATCCTTTTCCATTTCTCTGGATAGCTCCTTGAGATATCCGGTGTCCACGCTTATACCGCTCCACTCCATATCGGCCAAAACATCTATAAGCGGCACCTCGACCTTAAAAAATAGCTCATCAAGATCTTTTTCTCTCAACTTTTTTTCCAAAAGACCTCTCAATATGAATGCGACATCGCTATCTTCACAACTATAGTCCCGCACCTTCCCCACATCGACCGTATCCATGGTTACGGCTTTCTTGCCTTTCCCTATCAGCTCCTCTATAGGAGTCATTGCCCTGCCTAGGTATTCCAGCGATATGTCTTTCAGGTTATGATTTGATTTGGACGGGTTCAAAAGATACGATGCTACCATGGTGTCAAATTCTACACCCTTCACGGCAATACCCAGGTTTTTCATTATCAGCAAGTCGTACTTTATATTCTGGCCTACCTTTTTAACCTTATCGTCCTCAAAAATAGGTTTCAGCCTTGCAAGTATCTTCTTTTGAGTTATATCCGATAAAGCGTTAAACGGTATATAGCAGGAGACGCCTTCTTTCCAGCAAAATGATATTCCCACGGCAGCGGCCCTCATGGGGTCATAGTGTGTTGTCTCAAAATCGAAAGAAAACATTTTGACGCTTTCTAGCTTTTGGATAAAATCCGAAAATTCTTTATCAGATGACACTAAAGAATAGACCCCCCGTTGTTCGCCGCGCGGGGTTATTTCTTTCAGCAAACTTCTGAATTCCAGTTCCCTGAAAAGCCCCATCAGCGCCTTTTGGTCCGGTTCTTTCAGTATAAGACTTTCTAGATCTATCTTTAAGGGCACATCCGTTTTTATCGTAGCTAATTCCTTGCATAAAAACGCCAGCTCACGGGAGCCTTCTATCTTTTTTCTCCTGCTTTCATTTTTTATCTTATCGACATTTTCAAAGAGCCGCTCCAGGTTGTCAAATTCTTTTATAAGCTCTATGGCGGTCTTTTCGCCTATGCCCGGTACGCCCGGGATATTGTCTGACGCATCGCCCATAAGCGCCATAAGGTCGGGCATTCTCTTGGGGCCTATGCCGAATCTCTCTTTGACCTCTTTTTCGCCATAGATCGCCCCTTCGCGTAGAGGGTTATAGACTTTGATGCGCGGTCCTACGAGTTGCAGGGCGTCTTTATCGTTTGTGACTATAAATGTATCTAACTTGGCTGATTCCGCCTTTTTGGCAAGTGTGGCTAGGACATCGTCTGCCTCATACCCTTCCAGCTCGAATATGGGCATATTGTATGCCCTTACCATCGTCTTTATGTAAGGCATTTGGCTAACCAGATCATCGGGCATAGGTTTTCGCTTTATTTTATAGTCCTTGAACTTCTCATGCCTGAACGTCGGGCCTTTCAGGTCAAACGCTACAGCTATCATATCGGGCTTTTCGTCTTTGATGATCTTTTTGAGCATCATAACGAACCCATATACGGCATTCGTTGCCTGTCCTTTCGAATTGGACAGATGGCGTACGGCGTAATAGGCTCTATAGCAGAATGAGTTACCGTCTATAAGGAAAAGTCTTTTATTAGATGTATGCGGCATGACCGAAACACATTTTTGGCTTGTATTTGTTTACGATTATTGTTGATTAGGCTGGCTCTATTGCAATATCTTCAGAGTTGGCAGTCTACTATAAGGCTTTATTATTTGCGCATCAGAGTAGCACATACATAGCGGACTGTCAAGTTTTTTTTGAGGTTTCTTGTGTGAAGAACGCCAAATTTCCAGTCAGAGCCCTCGATCGCTTTTCAATGACGCACAGTCCAAAAAAGGTATTTTACGGACTCCTTTTTTCCTTGTCTAATTTTTCTACCAATCTATTTAAAGCGTCGGCCAGGTCCTTTAATTCGTCTTTTTTCCTTAGCGTCAATCTCTGGCTGTAGTCGCCCTTGGTCACGTTATCCAAAAATATCATAATCCTGTAAAGGGGACCCGCTATTCTATGGGAAACCAGGATGCCGAAACACGCGCAAAGCAGCGACACAAAAACCATATTCAAAGCCAACCGGATATTTACTGTCTTGAAGATGCTCACAAGCCTGCCCTGCGGGTATACCCTTGCGAGTTTATCGCCCAGAAGCACCCACGAATTATAATATATGCTGTATCCGGAAATTATTACGCTTATGAATATCGCCAGCAAAATCAAGCCTACATACTTAA
>MHFD01000066.1:13075-13345 GCA_001804045.1 Omnitrophica bacterium RBG_13_46_9 | reverse complement strand
TCCTCCTTATATTACCTCTATTATGGCGCGTGCCGATGATTCAGTAGTATGCACAAGCTAGCCCCGGTCTTATTCAGCATTTTTGAAGCTCCACGCTCTTACGGGCGTGGAATTTTTTCTATCGCTTCGGGGAAGCAAAAGCCTCGCCTAACTCGTCTTATTTCACTCCCTCCATACCGTCATGTCCCTTTTAACGGTAAACATTATGGCGGCGTTATTTTTATCCTCTAGCATGCCGATGGCGTCTGCAAGCGGCATATAACGGGTCGA
>MHFD01000066.1:8854-12979 GCA_001804045.1 Omnitrophica bacterium RBG_13_46_9 | reverse complement strand
AAGCATGTCGAACTTGCCGCCGATAATGTCGCCGTACTTAAGGGGAAGGTTGTCCCTTCTCAGTTTTATATTCCGTTCGATACCCATCTTGATCTCACCGAGAGTTTTCTCTAATAGCAGGCTGGCCACTCCATCCTTTGACATATACCCTGTAAGGCGGCCCCAAACCGAAACCAGCGCATCGCCCCCTCTCAAACCGGCCTTATATGCGGGGGAATTAATCTGGACGTCGAGTATTCTTATACGGCTTCCGTCTTCGGCTATCCGGATCCCTATCTCATCCCACAGTCTTTCGTCAAATTCTTTGCTTGCCTCTGCGGTCGACGCGGGCCAGTTTTCAAACTCACCCCGCATCTGCACATGCCTCAATTTTTCCTGTTCGTCCTTGCGGAAGAAATACCCGGTCACATAGTTCATCCTATCACTGGCCAATTGGTATCCGGGATTTACCCTGCGGGCCTTGTCGAAATAAAAATAGGCTTTTTCAAACTCTTCGCGGGACATGCATTTGTCGCCTAACATCACGAGATTCTGCTCCGTCAAATCGTATATTATCCTGTCGATATTTTTTTTAAAAAAAGTTTTCTCCCCTTCGTATGTAGAGATGACCAGTCTGTCGGTATATTCCTCGACTACGATTCCTTTTATTTCTTCGCCGTCTTTAATATATACGGTGTCTGCCGATGCCGAGATTACCCCCAGGAAAGATAATAAGAAAACCAGATACGCTATGATACTCTTTTTTTTCACTGTCATGTCTCCGTGGTATCAAAGCCGTTTTATAAAAACTAATTCTACGGCTTTGCAGGGGGCCGCTTGACGGACAAGAGCGCAGACGCGGATCCCCTTTATCCAGTAAATATAAACCACAAAACTGCCGCAATCAAAATAATAGCCACAATATAGAAATCATTAAAATAGAAAAAATCCAGCAGCCTGTCCCCGATTGACTGCCGGTATGTCACGGCTTTTATCTTTTTCTGGTGTTCGTTCGGTTTTGTCTGCGGGCTTGCGCTTACGGTCTTGGTCGGAATCTCGTTTTTAATAGCTTCTATCTGCTCTTTTCTGAACCGCAGATATTGCCCGCCGACTTTATAAGCTGGCAGATCGCCCTTCTCGACCAATTTCCTTACCCCGTCTTCGGAAAGGCCCAGAAGCGCGGCTACTTCTTCTATGGTCAAAAGTTTTTCAGGCATATTTTTCTAGTACCGATTCGAAAAACGGATCCCAGAGGCCGATTATCGGGTAAAGGGCATAAATACGTCTTCTCGGAGATCCGTCTTTTGCCCTACTTTATCTTCTCGCTTGAAAGCCAGTCCTCTATTTTGGATTTTTCAAACCGCCATTTCAAACCGTCTTTGACGGCCGGAAGCCTGCCTGTATCCGCCCATTCCAATACGACATTCTTCTCGACCTCCAAGTATTTGGCCACCTCTTCGATTGTCAGTGTTTCAGCCGGATTCCGTGAAATTTTATCTTCAGGCAGCATATTGCAATAACCCTCAAAGACAGCCCCTTCCCCGATACTAAGGGTAGGCGTTCTGATATCGCCCACTACGCACGCCGGCGCGATAAGTTTTATCGTCTTCTGTGAAATGATATTCCCGTTGACCCTACCCGCAACGATTATGTGCTCGCTGTTTATGTCAGCGCTGACAACGGCGTGTTCGCCTATGGTGAGATTTCCTTTTGTTTCAAGTTTGCCCTCGAACTTGCCGTTGATTCTAAGATTTACAGGGTCTTTAAAGATAAGTGTGCCCTGCATGCTAGCATCGACATCCAGCATCTTCTCTTTTGGCTCTTCTTCCCTGTTACGTCTTATGCCCATCTTTACACCTCCTTCGATGATATTCTCCCCATAAACTGTTTAATATTTCTTTTTTATGGGAATTTTCCGTATATCCGAAAGGCTTTAGCCTTTCATCTTGTATAAGGCCTCGCCCAGCCCTGCTACCATAGCCGCGTTATCGACACACAATGCCGGCGGCGGGTAAAAAAACCGCACCCCCGCATTCTTGCAGACGTTTTTAAGTTTAGCGCGCAATCTCATATTCGAGACTACGCCGCCGCCGAAAAGAACGTCGTTTATTCTGAATTTTTTACACGCCTTTACTACCCTTTCCGCCAAGACATCAAATACCGCCTCCTGGAACGACCAGGAGATCCGCGAGATTTGCTTTTGGGATATATTATTCTTCTTAACATAATATAAGACGGCTGTCTTTATCCCGCTCAGACTGAAATCAAAAGAGTCACTATCTAAATAGGCGCGTGGAAAATCGATAGGTAGACCGCTTGCAAATCCTACCCGCCCTGACGGAAACCGAAAAAATCTTCGGGCATATTTCTCTATATTTGGACCGCCCGGATAACCGATGCCCAGAATCTTGGCTACTTTATCAAAGGCCTCCCCTATGGCGTCGTCTTTGGCCTCGCCGATAATTTTGAAATCCTTCCACGATCTGCAGATAAATATATTTGTATGGCCGCCTGAAACGACGGCGCCGACAAACGGAAATCTAATTAAAGACGCATCTCTAGTCAAAAAGTTTGCGTATAAGTGAGCGAGCAAATGGTCGACCGGCACCAAGGGTATACCAAGAGAATAACTTAATGCCTTTGCAAAAGCTATGCCCACAAGGAGAGATCCCGGAAGCCCGGGTCTTTCCGTAACCGCTATGAGGTCCAGATCTCCGGGGGTCTTTTTTGCTTTTTTTAAAGCCTGCTTAGTTACCCTATCAATGTATTCTATATGAAATCTAGACGCGATTTCGGGAATCACGCCGCCGAATTCTCTGTGAAAAGGAACGCTTGAAGAGACTATGTTCGATAATATCCGTCCGCCCTTGCCAACCGCGGCGGCGGTCTCGTCGCATGATGTCTCTATGCCTAATGTCACCATGCTTTAGTATACCTTAATATCGTGTTTTTCGCAAGCATTACTGCTTATTGGTGTTAGACAACAGAGATTCTAAAACTGCCTGCTCTGGTATATCAATATTCCCTTGAGCAGGCTGACGGCCGCCTCCATTTGATTGTCGTAAGTTATTTCCGTTTTCTGTTTTGGCTCAGCCTCCTCCTCTTTTTCTACCTTTTCAAACAGGTACTCTTTTGGACCAGGTTTTTCGCCGGCTTTCTGCAGCGCCACCTCTACGTCGGGGATTATGCCTTTTTTGCTTATGCAGTTACCGCTAGGGGTGTAATACGCAGCCGTGGTCAGTCTTACCGCGGAGCCGTCTTTCAGCGGGATGACTGTCTGGACAGAGCCTTTGCCGAATGTCTTTGTACCTAATATGACGCCTCTTTTGTTGTCTTGGATAGCCCCTGCCACTATCTCTGAAGCGCTTGCCGAGCCCTCGTTTACAAGGACCGCCATGGGAAAATCCCTGAAATCGCTTTTCCCCCGGGACTTATATACCTTATTCTGCTTTGGCACGCGGCCGTTTAAAGAGACTACTATACTATCCTTCGGAAGGAATTTTTCCGAAACCTCATAAGCCACATCCAATAAACCGCCGGGATTATTGCGAAGATCCAGGACCAGGGCTTTCATGCCGCGCTTTTTCAGGTCTGACAATTTCTCCTCGAGCTCCTGGGGCGTGTTCTTCTGGAACTCTATCAGTTTTATGAACCCTATATCCCCGTCAAGCATATCCGAGATCTTTATGCTTTTTATCTTTATGATATCCCGCACAATGGCGAACTCCAACAGCTTCTCTTCACCCTTCCGCAAGATTGTAAGCGTGACCGTTGTGCCGGCCCTGCCCCTCAATTTCTTGACAGCCGCCATGAGGGTTATGTCCCTCGTCGTCTCCCCGTCGATCTTGACGACCTTGTCTCCGGATTGCAACCCCGCTTTTTCCGCCGGTGTTCCGTCGATCGGCGCTATTACCGTAAGTATCCCGTCCCTCATCCCTATCTCTATGCCCAGACCGCCGAATTCGCCCTGCGTATCTATCTCTATCTCCCTGAAGCTCTCCGGGTCCAAAAATTGGCTGTATTCGTCCAGCGAGGAGAGCATGCCCTCCAGGGCCCCATAGACAAGTTTTTTAGGCTCCGTTTCCTCCACATAGTCAGACTGTATAAGTGTAACGGTCTCCGAAAGCAACTCGATTTGGTCATAAA
>MHFD01000066.1:7917-8818 GCA_001804045.1 Omnitrophica bacterium RBG_13_46_9 | reverse complement strand
ACCCGAGACAGATAGACAGGTCCAAAATCAGGATGGCATAAATCACGGTTTTAAAATAAGAAAATCCATTTTTATTCATATACATGTCCGACGCCTCCGGGTAAATAGTGTTTACTCAGCTCCCAGTTTTTTCAGGAGAATCTCATTTACTTTTTGCGGGCTGGCCTTCCCCTTGGTCTTTTTCATAACCTGCCCGACCAAAAACATCATGGCGCTTGACCTGCCTTTTTTATAATCACCCACGGATTTTTCATTTTCCTCAAGCACGCTTTCGACGATCTGAAGAAGCTCTTTTTCGTCACTTATTTGAGCTAATCCTCTCGATTGCACCATGCTCTTAGGCGAAGAACCCGAATCGAATATTTCCGGCAAGATATCTTTCACCATCTTCCCGCTTATATGGCCGGACCGAATCAATTCTATGATCTCGGCCAGATGTACAGGTTTAAGCAACGCATTTCCTATAGTGGTTTTCTTTTCATTTAAAATCGACGCTATATCGCCCAACAGCCAATTCGCCGTTTCTTTCGGGTTTCCGCATAACCTTACCGTCTCTTCGAAAAAATCCGCCGTCGCCCTATCGCGCGTCAGGACATCCGCGTCATATTCGCCGAGAGCGTAGACGGAAATAAAACGCGTCTTTCTGGCCTTCGGGAGTTCCGGTAGAGAAACTCGTATCTTTTCGACCGTGGCTTTATCTACGGTGAACGGGACCAGATCCGGCTCAGCGAAATAACGATAATCATGCATCTCTTCCTTGCTCCGCATGGGCATGGTGACCTGCTTATCGTCATTCCAAAGGCGCGTCTCCTGCATCACGGCCTCTTTCCTGCTCAAGAGGTCAACCTGCCGTTTCGCCTCATATGTGAGCGCATCTTTCACCGCTTTGAAAGAGTTCATA
>MHFD01000066.1:7781-7893 GCA_001804045.1 Omnitrophica bacterium RBG_13_46_9 | reverse complement strand
AAAGACGCCCCTTTGCCCGCGACTCTTGCGGATGTATTTGCGTCGCACCGCAGGCTCCCCTCCTCCATATTGCAATCCGATACATTAAGATACTGCAGGATAGATTTCAGGT
>MHFD01000066.1:7485-7727 GCA_001804045.1 Omnitrophica bacterium RBG_13_46_9 | reverse complement strand
TTTTCGGTAAATCCGGATAGTAATAATTTTTCCTGTCGAATTTTATGATATCCTGCACGGTGCAGTTTATGGCCAACGCGGTCTTAATGGAATAAAGAAAAGCCTTTTCGTTCAGAACGGGAAGCACACCCGGCAGACCCAGGCACACCGGACATGTCGCGCTGTTGGGAGGCAAACCGAATTTTGTACTGCAGCCACAGAAGACCTTGCTTTCCGTTAAAAGCTGGACGTGCACTTCCAAC
>MHFD01000066.1:7186-7380 GCA_001804045.1 Omnitrophica bacterium RBG_13_46_9 | reverse complement strand
AAATCCGAATATCGGAATTCGAAACAAATCCTGATTTTCTAAATTCTAAACACGCGAGTTTAAGACATTGGAATTTCGAATTTGTTTCGTATTTCGTATTTAGGGTTTCGTATTTTCGTAATTTTTCCTGGTTAAATATTCGGTTTTCGCTTATGAAACTCGGTATTCCGCTCAAACGTATACGCTATCCTTAT
>MHFD01000066.1:5290-7053 GCA_001804045.1 Omnitrophica bacterium RBG_13_46_9 | reverse complement strand
TGGCCTCCTTGCCAAAACCCATGGTGCGCGTTTTTAAATACATATTGACTATGCTCTTCGCCTCTTCCCTGAATCCGTAATGGTCTCCGTCAAAACGGGCCAGATTGGAACTTGCTTCTGCGGGCGCTATTATATAATAACAGCTTACGGCGTATTCCGTATGAGGCAGGGTTATGTCAACCAATTCCGCCCCCAGGTCCCGCAGGATATCTTTGGATATTTCTATAGCATTCGCCACTTCTTTATCTATGCCCCCTTCCGGGAAATACTCCTTGGGAATGCCGATTCTGACCTTACCTATGTCGTCCACCAGAGCTTTTGTGAAGTCCGGCACAGGTAAGTCAGCCGAGGTCGAATCAAGTTCGTCGTAGCCGGATATTACATTAAGCAAGCTAGCGCAATCGCTAACATTCGCCGTAAGGGGTCCGATCTGGTCCAGGCTTGAAGCAAAGGCAATAAGACCATAACGCGATACCCTGCCGTAAGTCGGTTTCATTCCCACGATGCCGCACAGCGCGCTGGGCTGTCTAATAGAGCCGCCCGTGTCAGAACCCAAGGCCATTGGCACTTCGCCTGATGCGACAGCTGAAGCCGAGCCTCCGCTGGAGCCGCCCGGAATCCGTTCCAAATCCCAAGGGTTCCGGGTAGGTCCATAACAAGACGTCTCGCATGAAGAACCGAACGCAAACTCATCCATATTAGCCTTGCCCATCAGAATAAAACCGGCGTCCTTAAGCTTTTTAATGACTGTAGCCTCATACGGCGGCTCAAAACCTTCCAGTATTTTTGACGCGCACGTGGTCGGCTCTCCCTTGACGCATATATTATCCTTTATTGCGATGGGGATGCCGCGCGGTCTCTCACCTGTATCCGCAGCGTCCATTATCCGGGCATCCTCCAGCACCTTGTCTCTGTCCAGGTATATCATAGCGTTCAGCTTCCCGTTGACAGCGTCTATCCTGTCCAGGCATGTCGTTACATTATCCAAAATCGATCTTTTCTTCATTATCAGTCTATTATTTTTGGCACGGTAAAAAAATTGTCCTTTGTCTTTGGCGCATTCCGCAGCGCGTCCTGCACAGGAATCGATTCTCGCACGATATCTTTTCTAAACACGTTTTTGAGATTATCTAAAGGATGGCTTGTCGGTGAGGTCTGCGATATATCCACTTCATTAAGCTTATTTATGTATTCTAATATACCGGCCAGCTGGCTGCTATATAAACGGACCTCTTCTTCCGACAAACTGATTCGGGAGAGGTCTGCCGCATGCCTGACAGCCTTCTCTTCAATGGTTTTTTTGCCTGCCATATGTCCTTGGGTAACTATACCCGCTATTTTATTATAACCTAGGCATGGGTATATATTATCTCTCGCGCAGTAAATGCGCTGTAAGTACAGCAAGATTTATTTCAAGAATAACCGACTGCGCCTATGATATACTCCGCCCAGCGTTAAATTACCATATACGGTAGGTTTTGTCAATCCAAGTTAAGGCGGAACCCACCCATTATGTGACAAAAATATTGTATTTCAGGTTCCGGATCTTAAACAGTTACCGGATTATTGAACTAGCGTGACGTCCGGGATATTGAAAAACCGCTCTTTAGCCGCTTCATGACTGTTCAAGAAAACGTTTACGCAAGGTCGACGAATGCATCGGTCAGGCGCGCGAAATCTTGTAGCGAGAGATCCTCGGCTCTTGAAAGAGGGTTCAATCGTACTTTTTTCAAAAGGTGCGCCAGGTATTTTTTTTCCAGCCC
>MHFD01000066.1:2667-5064 GCA_001804045.1 Omnitrophica bacterium RBG_13_46_9 | reverse complement strand
CCAAAAAATCGTCTTTTACCAGGACTATATTTTCGGGTATGTCAAATGCGCTTTTTAGGATCTCTATTATCCTGCCATCGCTTTCAACGGCAAATACCTTTTTCGCGCACTTTGCGAGATCGAAGGTAAGCGCCCCGAACCCCGCGCCTATTTCGATGATTGTGTCCGCCGGATCTATATCCAGGTTGCGCAAGATCTTATATTTGACATTTTTATCAATAAGGAAATTCTGGCCAAGCCTTTTATTGGGTTTAAAGCCGGCTTGTTTCCACAGAGCAATAAGTTGGCTCTTCGTCAGCATGGACATGGCAGACCGGATGCGAGTTTTATCGCTTCCATCATCGAAAACGGGTTGGCCGTACCTTTTCCTGCTATGTCAAATCCCGTGCCGTGGTCAGGTGAGGTGCGTATAAAAGGCAGGCCGATAGTAAAATTCACTCCTGTTTCAAATGCGACCATTTTAAGGGGTATCAGGCCCTGGTCATGATACATGCATACAACCGCGTCAAGACTTCCTCTGTATGCCTTGTAAAAAAGCGTATCTGCCGGATGCGGCCCGGTTATGCCTACGATTTTTCTTCTCAGATGATCCACGGCCGGCGATATCACATATTTCTCTTCCTTGCCCAAAAGCCCTTCCTCGCCGGCATGGGGGTTAAGTCCCGCAACGCCTATCTTGGGCCGCGCGATTCTGAAAAACTTCTTCAGCGCATAATACGTGTCCCCGACTGTCCGTATTATCCTGTCTTTGGTCAGATATCCGGCTAGGTCTCTTATGGGTATATGTCTGCTTACAAGACTTACCCTCAAGCCGCCTCCGACCAACATCATGGTCACGTTCCTTCTTTTGGTAATATGTGAAAGAAATTCGGTGTGGCCGGCGAATTTAAATCCGGCCTTGTTTATAGAATATTTATTTATAGGAGCGGTCACAAGAGCGGCGTCCTTAAGATTTTCCGCAAGGGAGACGCCGCAGATAAGGTATTCCATTGAGGCCCTTCCATACGCCTTGTTTACGCACCCGAATTTAAAATTTTTTAGCGGTACATTCCCCAGGTCTATGAAATTAATCCCATCAGCGGTAATATCGAGGCTCCCTGGGCGATGGCATGAGACGGAATGCAAGTCCATCTTAAGAATCAAGGCGGTTTTGCGGAAGACCCTGTAATCACCGATCACTATCGGGATGATTTTTCCGGCAAGCGAGTTCTTGGCTAGGGACTTCAGTATTATTTCCGGGCCGATCCCCGAGGGATCCCCGCCCGTTATAACCACTACTTTCTTACCTAAATGCGATATAGGCATCTTTTTTCAGCTCTTCGATCCACTGTCCAAGCTTTTCATTGACTTTTTTGCTGTATAGGAATTGTTCGATTTCGTGTTTTACTTCGCGGAATTCCTTCATCCTTGAAGGTGTTTTCTCTTCCACTTTGAATATGTGGAATCCTAAATTTGTTTTCAGTACACCGGATAATTCGCCCGCATTCATGCTGAATACAAGGACGTTTATCCTATCCATCAGTTCACCATCTTTGACCCAGCCCATATCGCCCCCTGATCCGGCGTAAGGCCCGTCAGAGTATTCTTTCGCCAAAAGTCCGAAGTCCCCGCCCTCCTCCAAACGACGCAAGACCTCCTTAGCCAGTTCCAGGGCCTCTTCATCGGTGCGCCCTTTGTCCAGCTTAATAAGAATAGACCTCAGTTTCACCTTTTGGGGTTCCGTAAATTCGCCGGTATTGTCGTTATAATATGTCGTGATTTCGTTCGGGGTAAGTGAAATATCCTTCCGGATCACGCTGTCTACAAGCTTGTCAATCATTATCCTTTCTCTATATTTTTTTTCAAGCTCGCTCAGCAAAAGACTCTCCTGCGCCAGGGCCGTTTCAAACTCTTCATCTGTTGCAAAACGCCCCTTGATCTCTTTTATCCTGGCTTGCGCCTCTTCATCCGTGACTTTTACTTCCATCTTCTTCGCCTCGGTCAGGAGAAGCTTATCCTGCACCAGCCTCTGCAGCACATTACGCCTGGCCTCCGCAATTTTTTCCGTAAGCGCCGCCCCTGCCAGGGTATTCTTGTAGTGGGCGTAGATCGGCATAAGGATCTTATCCACCTCGTTCTGGGTAATAATCTCGTCATTGACGATAACGAGTATCTTATCCACGACTTCGGCAAAGGATCCGGTGCTCAGGCAAAGAAATAAAGCCGGGACCAGAATCAAAAGGGAGGCCCTTTTTTTAAAAGCGCTATTATTTTCGAGATCTTCCGATGACATCACTGATTTTCTTTTTTCGGCAAGGTCTTATTCAGGAGGTCGGCGTTTATGACGATCTGGGATTTTTCCTTAAGTTTCTCTACAAATTCATTAAAAAGCACCGTCTTCTTTATCCTTTTTAAGGT
>MHFD01000066.1:895-2654 GCA_001804045.1 Omnitrophica bacterium RBG_13_46_9 | reverse complement strand
GCGCGCACATCGGCAAGCTCCTTTACGCGGGGATCTTTCTTTTCGGTAAGCTTTATAATGTGGTATCCAAACCTTGTTTTTACTATATCGGATATCTCACCGACCTGCATTTTGAAGCACACATCCTCGATTTCGGGCACGAGTTGATGCCGGGTGAAATAACCTATATCGCCTCCGACCTTTGAAGTCGGGTCTATCGAACGGGCCCGGGCAAGATCTTCAAAGTTTCTGCCGTTCGACAATTCCACCAAAATACTCCTAGCTTCGTCTTCTGTCCGTACAAGGATATGCGAAGCCCGCAGCACCTCCGGAGTAGTAAATTTCTCTTTATTCGCATCATAGTACTCACTTATCTCTTTTTCGTCTACAACGACCTTATCCTCAACCTCGTCTTTCAGAAGGCGCGCTATCATTATCTTTTTCCTGGCTTCATCGATTACCTTTTTGACATCTTCGTCCTCATTCAGTTTTTTCCTCAAGGCCTCTTTGTATAGAAGAACGTCTATGATAAGTTCATCAAGAAATTCCCGCCTATTGTCATTTATGGCATCCTGGTACCGTTTTGGTAAATTTGCTATCCTCGTGTCAAAGTCGGACAGGGTTATAGCTTGCTTCTTGTCGATTAGCACCAGCGCATCTTTATTTCCGCCTCCTGCGCAGCCACCCAGTGACACCATTAGCCCTGCCAAGAACAAAATATAGTAGTAGATTTTCGTTTTCATAATAGTATCAATATTATCATAATTAAACTATACATGCAAGCGTTAATCACTCCTGCAGAGATCCATCCCGTGTCTTCCTTTTAAGCGTGCTGACTATATCTCTGAGCAGCCTGCAATACAGGTCGAAGCCGACAGTTTCTATATAGCCATGCTGCTCGAGGCCTAAAATATTCCCCGCACCTCTTATCTGGAGATCCTGCATGGCTATCTTGAATCCGGAACCCAATTCCTGATATCTCTTTATAGTATGAAGCCTACCCTGAACATCACCGGTCATGGTATTCATATTGTCTACGATCAGATAGCAAAACGCCTTTTTATTGAATCTGCCCACCCTCCCGCGCAATTGATAGAGATCGGCCAGTCCGAATTTATCGGCGTTGTTGACAATAATAGTATTGGCGTTCGGTATGTCTATCCCCGATTCGATGATGGTGGTGCAGACAAGCATGTCGATATTTCCTTTTATAAATTCGCTCATCGTCCTTTCCAGACCCTTTTCGTTCATCCTGCCGTGGGCCACGGTAATCCTTAAGGCGGGTGATAGATTCTTTAGACGTTGATAAATCTTCTCTATTCCATCGACCCTATTATGCACAAAATAAACCTGTCCTTTTCTTTTTATCTCGTTTTCGATCGCCGTTTTTATCAGGCACTCGTCAAATTCTGTTATAAATGTTTTGACGGGTAATCTCTCCAAAGGAGGGGTATCGATAACTGATATATCCCTGCCACCCATTAGGGCTAAATATAATGTGCGCGGAATCGGAGTAGCGGTCAGCGTAAGCACGTCCACAATAAACCTGAGTTTCTTAAGGCTCTCTTTGTGCTTTACGCCAAAGCGCTGCTCTTCATCAATAACCACAAGGCCCAGGTCATCGAACCGCACATCCCTTGAAAGCAGCCTGTGCGTCCCGATTATGATGTCGATTTTACGGCGCTTCAGGGCATCCAGGATATCCTTCTGCTCTGTCTTCGTCCTGAATCTGCTCAACATCTCTATATTAACCGGAAAGTCCTTCATGCGCGCGGCAAAA
>MHFD01000066.1:0-796 GCA_001804045.1 Omnitrophica bacterium RBG_13_46_9 | reverse complement strand
GGATATCCAAGATCTCGAAGGCGACTTTCGCCGCGCCTTTTCGCGCCCGCTCTTTCGCTTGAGTCCATTTGCCGCTGCCCATCTTGTATAGCTTTGGCGGCTTTCTCTCAAAACCGATGTACTTCTGAACCTTGTTCAGGTCGGCAAACGGCACATACAGCTTATCGCTGTCTTTATATTCGATGACCAGATGATCTTTTGGCCCGTCGGCTGTCTTAATGCGCTCTATCCCGAGATATCTTCCTATGCCATAATCCAGGTGCACAACATAATCCGAAGGTTCGATATCTACGAACGCGTCTATGGGGTCATCTTCTCTGAGTTTAGAGGCGCGATATCTTCTCTTCCGCAGCATTCCGCTGATCGGCAGAATAATAACCATTTGATGTGCGGAAATGGTACGGTAGGAAACCGGATCTATGGTTTTTATATCCTCTACCTTGTCTGAAAAAAGTTCTATACGTATCGGATATTCGAAGGTAGCGGGGAATATAAGGATATTTTCGCCCTTTACGCTGAAGTCCCCCTCCTCCGCTATGGCACCGACTCGTTTATACCCGAATCGGGTCAAGATACCGTAAGCATCTTCCAGGTCTATCTTCTGTCCTTTGTAAATTTTAAGCGCCTCAAACATGTTATCCTTACTCACTATATGCAGAATAGCAGCGTTCTGCACCACTTGCATTTAGCGCCAAGCCGCTAAAGCGCGGAGATGTTTTACATTTTGATATCTGATTTTTGGTATTTAATTTTGTAATCTGGCGTATGGTCAACCACAAGAGAGCTTGCGGATAAG
>MHFD01000065.1:13213-16028 GCA_001804045.1 Omnitrophica bacterium RBG_13_46_9 | reverse complement strand
ACCCGGTTTTTGGGTCTTATCTTTTGCGGTTTCAGTCTCTTTAGAGTCCGGGATTTAGGGTTTCGTATTTCCTGTTAAGCATAGTATAGACAAAAAAACCTACCCTGTCAACATATTTTCTCGTCGATAAAGCGAACAGGGTAGGTTGTATATTAGATTACCGTTTTGAATATTGGAATCTTTTCCTTGCTCGTTTTCTTCCGTATTTTTTCCTCTCTTTTGCCCTGGGGTCCCTTGTTAAAAAACCCGCTTTTTTCAATGCGGACCGCTTACCCGCATCCTGTTTGACAATAGCTCTTGCAATCCCATGCCTGAGCGCCTGTGCCTGGCTGCTGATGCCGCCCCCCGTCACCGTAGCGAAAATATCCAACTTGCTCTCAAGGTTGACCTTCTTGACAGGCTGGTTGATCAGTAGCCTATACGATTCCATAGGAAAATAATCGTCGAAAGCGCGCCTATTCACCACAATCTTGCCCGTTCCCTCGCGTAAATAGACGCGTGCCACAGCCTCTTTCCGTCGGCCGGTCGTAATTATATATTCGCCGCCGCTTTTCTTTTCTTTCTGCTCTTTTTGTACGGTCTCTTCTTTTTCTGCCATTTTGTCCTTTTTAAGCAACGTTACGCATCTCTTCCAGCCGTAATTATCCCTGTCGCACCTTTAGCCTTTACTACGGCTCGCCTTATCCATGCGTCATACCTTAAGTTCCTTAGGATTCTGCGCTATCTGGTGATGCGTGTCCCCAACATATATTTTCAATCTTTTTATCATCCTGCTGCCAAGTTTATTTTTTGGCAACATGCCCTTTACGGCATGCCGCAATATCTCATGCGGCCTTCTTTTGAAAAGACTTTCCAGTTTTTCTACCCGAAGGCCTCCCGGATATCCGGAAAACCTCTTATAAAACTTTTCTTGTCGTTTCTTTCCGGTAAGCCTTATCTTTTCGGAATTTATAACAACTACCCCGTCACCCATATCCACGTGAGCGGAATAGCAGGCCTTATGTTTCCCTATCAAAAGAGTCGCTATCTTTGTCGAAATCCTACCAAGAACCTTATCTTTAGCATCGATAAGATACCATTTCCGCTCGACATCTTCTTTTCTTATGTAGCCTGTCTTCATATCGGCCTCGCCTCACCGCATATTATCACACGGACATTGAATTAGTGTGTAACTTTATCATATCGCCGTCGGGTTGTCAAGTATTTATTTCGAGGTGATGCCGCGCAATTTGAAATAACGTATTATTTAAGATTTACGCGTGGCTTGGACAGCTGGGTTAAACAGGGCTTTATAACACAGTTATGCCGTGATTCTTTCCTGAGGTTTCGTGCGGCTAGTATTTTCGAGGGGAGAGGTTCTATTGCGCTATTAAAATTACTTTTTTCTCATTCCAGCATATATTTTTCATAGTTGTTTCCGTCTTCGGGAAAGCTTGCCGACTTGCAGCTGATTATCACTTTTTTGTCCAGTCTCTCGCGGGACAAATACTCTTTGATACCACGCTCTAGTCTTTCTATGATAATAAGGACGCCTTCTTTTCGAACAGAAGGCAGTGTCGTAAAAACCGCGTTTGTGGTCCTGAAAATTGCGTCTGTCTGCTGGCGAATATTATTCTTTATAAGCCTTTCCAGCGCCTCTTTAACAGACTTGCACCTTTCCTTGCCTATCTCCTTCTGCATATTATCAATATTATTAAGCTCGAACTTTAAAATAGAGAAGTGCGATTTATTCTCAACGGAATATTCCATGCTGGAAATCACATATTCTTTGATCGCTTCCTGCGCGGTATATTTAGGAAGCGTAAAAGAAAACTTCGTCCCTTCGTTTAATTTGCTTTCAGCCCATATATTCCCCTTATGAAGCGTCACAATGCCTTTGGCGACTGATAGGCTCAATCCCAATCCTTTCATTTCCGGGCTTGCCACGCGATCAAAATGCTGAAACTTATTAAACACTTCGGGCAGTTCCTCTTCGGAAATACCGATGCCCGTATCGGCGACGTAACACTCCAACATATCGCCTTTATCCTCAATCGAGAATTCTATATGGCCCTTTTCGGTTAACTTGAAAGCGCTGGTAACTAAATTGCTGAAGACCTGGCTGATCCTATCCCTGTCTACATATATCTCCACCTCATTACCTATCAGAAAACGCTCTTTCAGCTCTATCCCCCTCTCTTTTGCCTTAGAAATAAACGAGGCCTTGACCTCTTTTACTAAATCCATCATATTAACCGGTCCTCTCCTGATCCCAAACTCCCCTGTCTCCATCTTGCAGACATCCAGCAAATCGTCTAACAGCTGAATCAAAATATTTGAGTTCCTCATTAGGATGTCGAAAAACTCCGCTTCATTCCGGTCGATACGTCCCTTGCGGATCATGGGCAAAAGGCTAGCGACGTTCTTTATGGAAATAAGCGGCTCTCTGAACTCGTTGGAAATAATTGAGCTATAATCGGATTTTAGACGCTGGAGCTTCTGTAGCTCTTTTTCTTTTTCCTCTAGCAGTTTCTTAAGGCTTTCTATCGATTCATCCATCTTCGAATGCTTTCCGGTATATGTTGTTCACCACTTCCGCGCATTATACGGTGCGCGTTATAGTAAGGATACATTCAAATCCTCTTTTTGTCAAGAACGGGTTCTGTTATTCGCAAAGCCTGCGCTACATCATGGGAGACTTATGTAACAAAAGGCGCATCTCGGTTCGTCCCAGAGAGACTGAAAACGGATACGGCTGCCTTCCTATCGGGGTGAAACGGCTCTGCACGGTTTCTATTCTAATATATGACTTTTATCAATCTAAGCGCTTTTGCTG
>MHFD01000065.1:6066-13185 GCA_001804045.1 Omnitrophica bacterium RBG_13_46_9 | reverse complement strand
TCGGGATTTTAGTATCTTCTTTAGACTGCCTTCGGGCAGGTAACCCCTACCGACATCGATCAAGGTGCCGGCAATATTGCGGACCATATTATAAAGAAATCCGTCGGCCTCAATATCGATGTATATCAATTCCTTATGTTTTCTAAAGGTTATATTCTTTATTGTCCTGACGGCGTGCTTTATGTTCGAGGAAAAGCACTTGGCCTGAAAAGACCTGAAGTCATGCCGCCCCTCGAGAATCCTCGCCTCTTTTTTCATTATAGAAACATCCAATCGGCACGGGACCTTATAATAGAAATCGCGCATGAACGGGTCGTCTATGCCGCTATTCAAAATTGCGTACCTATAGACCTTGGACTTGGCGTCAAATTGGGCATGAAATTTCAGAGGAACATTTTTTATCCCGATAACGGATATATTTTTCGGAAGATTGGAATTAAGCGCGGCTTGGAGTTTTTTAATAGGGAGGGCGTTGTCTGTCTTGAAATTTGCCACTTGCGCTTCGGCATGGACACCCGCGTCAGTCCTTCCGGCGGCTATCAACCTTATCCTTTCGCCCAATACCTTTTTTAGCACCCTTTCGAGCATCCCTTGAATAGTATCGGCGTTCTTCTGTATCTGCCAGCCCGCATAATCGGTACCGACATAGGAGATTGTAAGACAGATATTACGCATGTTTGATAAGCAATTCGGCGATCTGAATCGCGTTCAAGGCAGCGCCTTTCCTGAGATTATCGCTTACCACCCATAAATTTAATCCATTTTCGACAGATTCGTCCTCGCGAATGCGGCCGACAAACACCTCGTTCCTTCCTTCGGCGTCAAGCGGCATCGGATACCTATGGTTGGCCGGGTCATCCACCACTACCACGCCGGGTGATTTTGAAAGTATTTTTATAGCCTCTTGGGGCGTTAGCTTCTTTTCGGTCTCTATGTTTATACTTTCCGAGTGCGCGAAAAAAACAGGCACACGGACGCAGGTAGCGGTAATTCCTATGGAATCGTCCTCCATGATCTTGCGGGTTTCATTCACAAGCTTCATCTCTTCTTTGGTGTACGCATTATCCAAAAATATATCTATCTGGGGAATCAGATTGAACGCTATCTGGTACGGGAATTCCTTTATGAGAAACTTGTCCACGGCATGGCTGCCGATCATCCAGCTATCGACGACTTTGTTGACCGTCTCTGACTGTTTTTCAAGTTCCAAAATATTTTTCTGGCCTGCGCCGGACACGGATTGATAGGTCGAGACGACCATTCTTTTTATTCTCGCCGCCTTGTGTAAAGGCCAAAGCGCCACCACAGCCTGTATGGTAGAACAATTCGGGTTGGCTATTATGCCTTTGTGATTCTCGATTCTGGAAGGGTTTACTTCGGGGACAACCAATGGGACATCCTTATCCGTCCTGAAGGCGCTGGAATTGTCCACGCAAACGGCACCCGCCTTTACGGCGCTCGGCAAAAACTCCAGACTCCGCGAAGCCCCTGCGCTGGCCAACACGATGTCTATGCCCCTGAACGATTTATGGCCGAGCATTTCGACCGGATAGCTTTCATTCTTAAACTTAAGGGCCTTTCCCTTTGATCTTTCGGACGCCAAAAGCTTGATCTCTTTTACGGGGAAAGTCCTTTCTTCCAGAATAGAAATAAATTGCCCGCCAACGGCGCCGGTGGCACCCATTACCGCCACATTATATAGGTCTTTTTTCTTTAACATCTTTTTTAATAATGTTTCGTAAGGTTTCTTAAAGTTGCGGCCAGAATGCAACCTCAAGAAACCTCAAGAAACATTAAGTAACCTTAAGAAACACCCTGTCTATAAATTCTTAACCACCAGATCCCCCACTTCGCTGGTGGAATATCCCATCCTGCCTGCGGCCATCGATTTCATTTTGGGGGTAATTTTTTTAACGGAATTCTCCACCATAGAGGATGCTTCATGTTCGCCAAGATTCTCAAGAAGCATCGAAAGCGCGCATATAGCCGCCAGGGGGTTAATGACATTCTTGCCCGTATATTTTGGCGCGGAACCGCCTATCGGCTCAAACATCGACACCCCTTCGGGATTGAGGTTTCCGCCGGCGGCGATACCCATGCCCCCTTGTATCATGGCGGCTAAATCCGTAATAATGTCACCGAACATATTATCTGTCACAATAACGTCAAACCACTCTGGATTTTTTACCATCCACATACATACGGCATCCACGTGTGCATAATCCTTGCTGATCTCGGGATATTCTGCCGCAACCTCATTGAAGGTCCTCTCCCATAAATCCCACGCATACGTCAGCACATTGGTCTTACCGCAAAGAGTGAGCTTTCTATTTTTTTCTCTTTTTTTTGTGTATTCGAAGGCGAATCTCACGCATCTTTCTACGCCGCGTCTGGTATTGCGAGAAACCTGAAGAGCGATTTCGTCTATTGTTCCCTTCCTTATAAATTCGCCTTCCCCGGCATATAAGCCTTCGTTATTTTCCCTCACGACTACAAAATCAATATCGCCCGGCTCCTTGTCCTTAAGCGGCGTCCATACCCCCGGATAAAGCCTCACAGGCCTTAAGTTAATATACTGTTCCAAGCTGAATCTGATTTTTAATAGAAGCCCTTTTTCCAAAATACCCGCTTTAACGTCAGGATGGCCTACCGCGCCGAGATATATCGCATCCATAGACTTAAGCTCTTCCAGCGCCGAATCGGGCAAAATTTCGCCTGTCTTAAGATATCTGTTGCCGCCAAAGTCATACGTTGCCTTATCGCACCTGAATCCCGATTTTCGCGAAACCGCTTCCAGGACCTTCAGGCCTTCCCGGATTACCTCCGGGCCGGTTCCGTCGCCGGGAATAACAGCTATCTTATATTTTTTATCCATTATTATACCTGTCGCTTTTACCGTAACATCTGGTATGTTTTTATCTTCTGACGTAATTCATCAATCCGTTCTTTCTTATTATATTCTGTATAAACGTGGGGTGGGCTTCGGATCTGTACGCCTTTTTCCTGGATATGTTTTTTATAATACCCGCCTTTGTGTCCACCTCTATCGTATCATTCTGTTTTATATCCCTTGACGCATCTTCCGAAGTAACTATGGGAAGCCCTATGTTTATAGCGTTCCGGTAAAAAATCCTTGCGAAGCTTTCCGCTATAATGCATGAAACCCCGCAAGCCTTAATCGCAATCGGCGCATGTTCTCTGCTCGAGCCGCATCCAAAATTTTTCCCTCCGACAATTATATCGCCTTTATTAACCTTCTTTGCGAAATCTTTATCGGCGCCCTCCATGCAATGTTTGCCCAACTCGTCGGGGTCTTTCATATTCAGGTATCTTCCCGGGATAATCTCATCGGTATTTATATTGTCCCCGAATTTACGGGCTTTGCCTTTGTACTTCATCTCTTAACCTGGCTATAAATCTATTATGGTACGGTCACCAAGTCACCATCTCACACGGTCGCCACGTTACGTAGGACGTGGGACGTCCGCTCCCTGCGGTCGCTGGGACGTAGGACGTTTCGATGCTCTTCCATTTGTCCTGCCCCACGTTTACTTACAGAATGATTCAGCTTTATTCTCCATTGTGAAAAGCGTTGCGTAAATATGCTCATACTTTTCATCGAATTTCTTAAACGTATCGCTATCTATATAGTTGCATTTTAAAGCGAACTCCAGAAGATCTCTTACACTTTTAGCCGTTCTTATTCTTATTGTTTCTGTTTTTATAATTACTTTATTCTTCTAAACGTCCAACGTCCCACGTAACGTGCGCCTGTAAACATCGGAGGTTTCTTAAGGTTTCTTGATGTTGCTTGATGTTTCTTAAGGTTGCTTTTTCGTTTTGTAACCTCCCGAAACCTAAAGAAACTTCCCGCAACCTCCCGAAACCTCCCTCTACAACCTAATACCTAACGTGCTATAGTAAATCGTCAAACAACTTCCTTGGGATGGGCTATTTTCCCGCGCACGGCGCTTGCAGCGGCAACAGCCGGAGAAGCAAGATAAACCTTGCTTTTGGGATGGCCCATCCTGCCTACGAAATTTCTATTTGTTGTCGAGATGCATACCTCGTCTTCGGCAAGTATGCCCAGGTGACCTCCTAAACACGGCCCACAGCTAGGTGTCGAAAAAACTCCCCCTGCCTCAACAAGAATCTTTGCTAAGCCGCGCTTTACCGCTTCTATATAAACCGCCTGGGTTGCGGGTATAACTATCAATCTTACACCCTGTTTTACCTTATTCCCTTTCAAAAGTTTAGCGGCTATTTCAAGATCGCTTATCCTGCCGTTTGTGCAAGAACCGATAACCACCTGATCTATGCTCACGTTCTTCACCTTATTGACAGATACGGCATTGCTCGGAAGATAAGGCAGGCTTACCTGCGGTTCTATTTTTGATACGTCATACTCCTTTATGGCCGCGTACCGCGCATCCTTGTCGCTTTTATATAATTTTCCGCAGGAAGTTGCGAATCTTCCTTTGCTATAAAGACTCTTCCTTTTGGGCTTATTTTTCCTTACGGCCTGCTTCACATATCTTATTGTCTTCAAATCGGGTTCGATAATTCCGTTCTTGGCCCCGGCCTCTATGGCCATGTTGCACATGCTGAACCTATCGTCCATAGGCAAATTTTTAATAGCCTCCCCTGAAAACTCCATTGATTTATAAAGAGCGCCGTCTACCCCTATATCGGCTATGGTGCTAAGAATGAGGTCCTTCCCGCTAACCCATTTCTTTGGCTTGCCATGATAGACGAATTTGATTGACTCCGGCACTTTAAGCCAGCATCTGCCTGTTATAAAAGCTGCTGCTAAATCCGTTGAGCCGACACCGCATGAAAAGCAACCCAGCGCCCCGTAAGTACATGTATGCGAATCGGCGCCGATGACAAGATCGCCCGGCAGGACTAATCCCAATTCCGGAAGAAGGGCGTGTTCCACACCCATCCTGCCCACCTCGTAATAATGCATTATACCGTGTTTTTTTGAAAATTCACGCAGCGCCTTCGCGTTATTAGCGCTTTTCATATCCTTCCCGGGCAGGAAGTGATCCGGTATAAGAGCGATTCTGCTATTGTCAAATACTTTCTTGGCGCCCGCACCTTCAAACTCACTGATCGCAATCGGAGCTGTAATGTCGTTGCCCAGACAGAAATCTATCCGAGCGTCTATGAAATCGCCCGCTTTGATAGACTTCCTACCGGTATGGGCCAACAGTATCTTTTCGGAAATCGTATATCCCATATGCCACCTGTAGCGTGTAATTTTACCACGTAGTGACAAAAAAGCAAACGTTTTTTATAATAATTTCTAATAGGAGCAGGGAAAACCTGCCGTGAGGCTTTATTTCTATAAATAAATGATGTCTTCCGGATTGTACAAATAGAGAAAAAGAAGCATATAATCGCGTAAGTGGCGGGTCGATAAGAAGTTGCGTCTTACATGTTCCTTTCCGTTTGCGGCCAGACGCTTTGCGTATTCGGGGTTATTGAGAAGCTCTCTTATCCCCAGAGCCGCGCCCCCCACTGTATGGCATAAAAGGCCGCTATATCTGTGGCTTATCTGCAATGGTATGCCCCCGACAGCAGAGGCAATGACAGGTCTCTCTTTCCAAAGCGCCTCCGTTATGGTAATGGCAAAACCCTCCCTGATAGATTTCTGGATGATCACGTCGGAGGCTCGCTGGAGAGCGTTGACATCGAAATCATTCTTTTCAGGTCCTATCAATAAGACATGTATATCGGGGTCATCGCCTTTCTTTTCCATAATATCGTTCAGTACTAAGTCTGTTTCCGGGTCATCGGCTGCCCTGTTGCCGGCCAGTATAAGCTGACAATTTATATATTTCTTGACAAGTCTATACGCCTCGATTACTCCTATAGGGTCTTTGAGATAATCAAATCTGGACACCTGGGTGACAATCGGCTTATTTTTCTCGATTCCGTACCTTTTTAGCACGCCATCTATCTCCGATTGGGTAAGATCTCTATTCTTTTCGCTGAAAGGATCTACGGATGGCGTTACTAGAAATTGCGGGATTTCCAGTTCCCGCGCAAACTTAGGACTTGAAAACACCGATACATCATACTGTTCTATGAAACGGCGCAAAAATTCCCACACTTCCATATATGGGTTTGAAACATCAACGTGACAACGCCAGATCCATTTATCATTTTTACCCTTCTTGTCAACCAGCATAATGGGTTGCGGGTCATGGACAAACACGATATCGCCGTATATCTCGGTGTTGCTTAAAATATTTTTTCCCGTAGCCAAAAACTTATCGAACATATTTTGGGTGATTTCGATTTTTCTCCCGTGTAACGCATTGTGGAAGGATTTTGTCACGGCAAAATAATCCAAATCCGCCGATATCACGTCCCATCTCGTATCAATACCCAGATCGTTGAGCAGCGGAACGATCCTGGAAAGTATTTCCGCGACGCCCCCGCCGGTCTTGGTAGAATTTATACACTGAATCTTCTTTTTTCTCAGACGCCTGCTTATAAGTTTAAGCTCGTCGATTATATCCTTGCCTACTATCTTCTCGTAATCGGTTATGCCCATTTTAAATACCGCCTTGCTTATGTTCCTTGATTCTCGGACAGCCGCTTACGCGTCCGTGAATGCGCTATTTCTTATAATGTCTATCAATTTTTGCCTCAGGCCTTCCATGGTAAACGTATAGGGATCCAGAACGGCTATGGCCTTTGCCAATTCAGGCGCTCCGAGAGATGTATCTATCCAGAACGAAAAATCATTTACCCCCTTTTCCAGCCTCAGCCGCGCTTCAAATATATGGAAATATATCGAATGGATGGTTATTTTCTCAAGAATCGCCAAAAATTCTTCGAGGGTGCGCGCCTTAAAACCCGTGTGCATAACAAAGCTGTGTGCTCTTATAAACTCGAATTCCTTGCCGCGCGGGGCGTACCTTAAAGGCTCCATGCTTTCGAACAGATGGTCCTCAATGACGGTTATGATCTTTTCTCTCAACTCCCTGATAGCGCTAAACTCGCATATATCTATGCTGCTCAATTCTTCGCCTAGCTTATATTCTCCTAAGGTGTGCGATACCCAATATGCGAAGTCGTTGGGCGGCTCCGGAGAGAGGTAGAGGT
>MHFD01000065.1:3282-5986 GCA_001804045.1 Omnitrophica bacterium RBG_13_46_9 | reverse complement strand
AATTCAAATGTCCTAAACTCACGAAAATAAATGGGTGACAAATGGCTAATATTTTGTTTATTTGGATTTAGATATTGTTTCGTATTTCGTACTTCGAATTTCGGATTTAACCATAGTTTAAATAGTTACCGAGTTATTGAGCCTGTACACGTGCCCTATTTTTCACTGCTATAACGATTGCCGTCGCCGCAGGGTTAAAACAAATTCCAGAAACTTTTTTACTTCTCCGGTCGAACTCAATCTATATTGAGCGGACGTCTTCCTTCTTACGTCCGAAACCAATATGCTGATACCCTTTCTCCCGAGCGCCCTGAACACATCCTCGTCTGTCTTGTCATCTCCTATGCAGATAGGCAGTATGTTTTTCGTTTTTACCTTTCTTATGACCCAGTCTACGATCTTCCCTTTATCCCATCTTATATTCGGGCGGATCTCGAAGACCTTCTTGCCTTCCGTAACCCTTATTTTCTTCTTTTTCAGAAAATCCTTTATTGCGTCCCTGTAGGCCCTTTTGATAACGGGGATCTTTTCCGGCTTGGCTAACCTATAATGAATGCTTAGGGTATATGTTTTATTCTCTACGATTACGCCCTTTATGCCTTCTGCCGCCGGAGGCGCGAACCTCTTATTGAGCGCCTTATAGCATTTTTGTATATACGGCTTTAGATCTCTCGCTTGCCGGTTCACATAATTAAGTCCCGGCCCCTTTAGCTCTATCCCGTGATTACCGATATAATAAAGCGAGCTTATATTTACTATATGTGCGATGTTTTCCAGGGACCGGCCGCTTATGACAAAAATCTTGCACCAGCCGCTACGCGCCAGCTCTATCAAAAGGTTTTTTGTGTCGGTGTCTATCCTAGCCAGGTCCGGCTCTCTTCTAATAGGTGTAAGGGTGCCGTCATAGTCCAAAAAAAATACTATTTTTTTTGCTTCTTTTATAAGATATTCTATATCTTTTTCAACTCTTCTAAGAATTTCCCTGCCCATTTATAAATATTATTTTCGTTCACGACGGTTCTCAGATTCTTCATTCTTCTCTCTTTTTCTTTCCTGGGAAGGTCGATGGCTTCTTTGATCGCCAGGGCAAAGCTTTCCCTGTCGTAAGGGTTTACGAATATCGCGTCGTTAAGCTCCCTGGCCGCGCCTGTGAATTGGCTTAAGATCAGCACGCCGTTTAGGTCGTTTTTCGCCGCAATAAATTCTTTGCATACCAGGTTCATGCCATCATGAAGAGGGCTTACAAGGCACGCGTCGGCTATTTTGTATAATCCGACGATCTCTCTCCTGGTCATGTGTTTCCTAACGAACACTATAGGACGCCATTTCTCGGTGGAGTGCTTCCAGTTCACCTCTTCCACCAGACTGTTTATCCTGTCGTTCAGCTCTTTATATTTGTCTATATGGATCCTGCTTAAACCCCCTTTTTGGATAAAAATGACCTTTCCCTTATATTCAGGAAATTTCTCTAAGAAACGATCGACCGCCTTTATCTTCTCTATTATGCCCTTTGTATAATCTATCCTGTCCAAGCCGACCATAATAAAAACCTTGCTGTCTATCGAAAACTCGTCCCTTAATCTGTCCATTTCCGTCTTCACTTCTTCTGACTCGGCTTCTTTGGATATCTGGTCGTAGTCAACGCTGATGGGAAATGCCCGTATGAGGGTTTCGTGCCCGCCGTAGGTCACCGAGGTCTTTTCCAAGTCAACCCTTGCTTCCAACTCCAGTCTTACTGTTTCCATAAAATTGCCGCAGTGATACCTTATATGAAACCCTAAGAGGTCATTTGCCAGAAGACCCTCAAGTATTTCAATCTTCTGCGGGCATATCCTGAATGCTTCGGGATTGGGCCAGGGTATATGAAGGAAGTGCGCGGTGATAAGGTTCTTATTTTTCTCTTTCAATAATTTACTGAGAAGCATAAGATGGTAATCCTGTATCCAGATAAACGCTTCCTTTTTTTTGACAATTTCCAATATGGTGTCGGCAAACTTCTGATTTACTATTTTGTAATAGGCCCAGTCTACCTCATTGAATACGGGTCTTGTATAAGCCATGTGAAAAAGCGGCCATATACACTTGTTTGAATATCCATAATAATATCCGTTCTCTTCGTCCTTTGTGAGCCATATCCTTCTTAATGTATACTTGGGGTTTTCGGGAGGGACTTTAATCTCGTTACTTTTATCTACCACCTCCCTGTCGGCTGTGCCGGTTCCATATGCCACCCAGATGCCTTTACACACTTTCATAACGGGATCCAATGCCGTAACAGCCCCTCCTACAGGCCTTATATACTCGATCTTCCCCTCTTTATATATATGAATATAAGGCTCCCTATTGGACGCAATGATCAACAATCTATCTTTTATTATATTTTCGATCGCGGTTTTAAGCTGTCCTGTAGTCCACGGCATATCATACACTCCTTAATAATATATCTCACGAGAATGTCCTTAGTATATAATAAACAAAGGGATGTTGCAAGGTTAAACCTGGCCCTTAGCTCTCAGCTCGTAGGTCATAGGTAGCAGGGGTACTAACTATTTGCTCGTTACGATGGACGAAAGGACGATCGCTCCCTTCGGTCGCTTGGACGACGGACGATTCGATATGGCACGTTAGGTAGTAGAGAGAGGTTTCGGGAGGTTGCGGGAAGTTTCTTGAAGTTTCGGGAGGTTGCGAATACGAAAAAGCAACC
>MHFD01000065.1:1187-3247 GCA_001804045.1 Omnitrophica bacterium RBG_13_46_9 | reverse complement strand
AAACCTCCGATTTAATACGGCTCAAGCCATCCCTCGACTTTTTCTTTTGGAACGCGTAACATGCGGTAAATCACCTTAACTTTACCGTCTTTAATCTCCGGATTCAGAAATTCCCACACAACGTTGTCTTCTCTGTCGATTTCAAAAACATGCCCTTTTTCCGACTCACATATAAGGGTATTCCCGTTCGGGAGACGCTGGGCCGATCCCCACTTGCTTGAATGAAAGTTTTCGGGGGGGCTAGTCTTATACTCCCAGACAATGTGGGCGCCGACCGGATCTATCTCCAGCACCCTCGAATATGATCTATCATAACCGTTGTCAAAAAGGAGTATATTGCCGTTCTCGAGCATTGTCGGGTCATGAGGCAAGTCAAGGATTCCTGCCCCCCAACTCCACACAACCTCCTTTGAATCCTTGTCCAGAATGAGGATTAAATTTGCGCTTCCGAGACATATAAGATAGTTTCCTTTTTTGAACCGCTTATCTATCCTGCCTAGCGGTGTATCGGGAATCGATTCTACGGCATTTAAGTGGTAATAATCGTATCGTTTGTCCCACCCGAGAATTTTATTTATGAGTTTTTTGAGTCTCTTTTTCCATAGCGAAAGCCCGTATTCCTTTTGACGGTCCGGCTTAGTTGAGTTGTATAACGGAAGTTTAGCCGATTTGTCTTCGCGTTTAATCCGTATTATGGGATTGCCCGCTAAAAGATATAATTTCCCCCAGCCTCTTATCTTATCAAGCCCGGAGGGAGGATGGAGCTTTTTAAGTCTCTCAAAATTTGCGAATGTCGACCATTCATCAAGCACTGTTCCGTCTTCGGATATGTGCAATACCGAGTTAAAAATCACTTTCCTGGAATTATACACAACCATGTCCAGCGTCACAGGAATAAGATAGGTGTTGTCCGGCAATACGGCGATGTCATGATGCGTGCGTATTTTATACATCCATACCACATTAGAGTCGCGGTTCAGTTTAATAAAGCATTTCCCCACGCATATGCCGAGTATGCCCCCATCCTTCAACAGCTCCGCATGTTCCCATCTGCCCTGAAAAGGAAATTCCCATTTATGCACTATTTGCCCGTCATTATCCATTAAATACGCATTTTTGTCATAGTCTGTATAGAAATTGTATCCAAAAAACGACCTTTCACGATCATTCTTCATCACCCCCCGGACGGCGTCCTCCGCTCCGCTCTCTGACCATGTTACGTATGGCAAAGACATTAACGATTCTAGGCGGCTTTTGTAGCCGTCATGCGCATATCTATTATGCAGATAATAAACGACCGCTAAAAGCATCGTAAGTACGGCAAATATTATGGCTATTCTCTTTTTTAGCATATATCTTTTGACTCCGTGATTTCTCTCTGGATTAACACGAGGATATTGTCTCAATGATACGACCCAAACCGTGGAACGCAGAAAAGAAGCTGTCTAGTGTAAGGGTGCTTGGGCGAGTTGTAAATACGGTCTCTTGAGGCGATCTCTATTATTTCGCCCCTCCGCATCACCGCTACCTCGTCGGCCATGTATCCAACGACCCGCAGGTCATGCGATATAAAAAGATATGTCAGAGAGAGTTCCTTTTGAAGCTCCTTAAGCAGGTTGAGGATCTCTGCCTGAATGATAACATCCAGGCTTGAAACGGGTTCGTCAAGTATAAGAATGGTCGGCCCGACCGCCAGGGAACGCGCAATAGCAATCCTCTGTCTCTCACCTCCGGAAAACTGGTGCGGATATTTCAGCCTGTCTTTATACTCCAGCCGCACTTTAAAAAGCGCTTCTCTTAGAATGGCTTCCTTCTTTTTTCTTTTCATACCGCGGACAGTAGGCCCTTCCAATACAATATCCTTCATTTGCATCCGCGGGTCCAGTGAATTATATGGGTCCTGAAAAACTATCTGCATGGTAACGGGACTCTGGAAGCGTATTCCGCGGTAGGAGGGGGTACACGGAATATTCTTATCCCCGACCAAAATCTCGCCGGAGTCTGGCTCCAACAACCCTATAAGGAGTTTTCCCAGCGTTGTCTTGCCCGACCCTGACTCG
>MHFD01000065.1:0-1169 GCA_001804045.1 Omnitrophica bacterium RBG_13_46_9 | reverse complement strand
TCGCCTTCCTTTATTGACAGGCTTATATTACTGACGGCCCGTACCTTGCCCTGTTCTTTCTTGAAAATACCTTTCTCCTGCGAGAATGATTTATATAAATTTTTGATTGTGACAATGGCCCTGCCCTCTGAACGACCGCCTTCTTCCCGCATAGCAGCAATTCTCGGTACCGCCTTAACCAATCTCTTTGTATATTCATTCTGGGGTGAAGACAAAATCCCGGCCTTTCTGCCCATTTCCACCAGGGAGCCGCTCTTCATAACCACAACCATATCAGCGACACTATCGATGATCCCGAAGTCATGCGTAATAAAAAGAACCGACATATTCAAATCCCGTTTCAGGCCAAGGATGAGCTGCAAAATTTCGGCCTGGATGGTCACATCCAAAGCGGTAGTGGGTTCATCGGCGATCAAAAGTCTTGGACGCAGGGCTATCGCCATCGCAATCATCGCTCTTTGCCTCTCACCGCCGGACAAAAGGTGCGGATAAGAACCATATATCCTTCCGGGATCGGCGATTTTTACCTTCTCCAAAAGAGCCAGGGTCCGGTTCTTCGCCTCTTTCTTTTGGCATTTTCTATGTATTAAAATCACCTCGTCGACCTGCTCGCCTACGCGCAAAACAGGATTTAAAGAGGTGAAGGGTTCCTGGAACACCATGGCTATCTTAGAGCCTCTTATGTCGCGGATCTCTTTCTCGCCTAAGTCTAATAAATCCACTCTTTTCCCTTCTCCGGGAGAAAATATGATCTCGCCGCTTGCACGACAACCTTTCGTGGGAAGCAGTTTCATTATCGAAAGAGCTGTCAGGGTCTTTCCGCTTCCGGATTCTCCCACCAGTCCTACTATTTCGTTTTCTTTGATCTCAAAGCTGATACCGTTAATAGAACTTTTTATCTCTTTGCCTTGCTCGAAACCGACTTTTAGGTTTTTCACGGATAATAGTGGTGCGTTCATATTTCAATTTCTTCCTACGAGCTAAGAGTTATGAGCTAGTCTGAGATTGCCACGGTGCGCTTCGAAAGTACCTGCACCACGCAATGACGAGCCCGAATCGTCCTTTCGTCCAAGCGACCGCAGGGAGCGGACGTCCCACATCCTACGTAACGTGCTATTACTAATACCTGCGCATATCGGAGGTTTCTTAAGGTTTCTTGACGTTGCTTG
>MHFD01000064.1:20175-21894 GCA_001804045.1 Omnitrophica bacterium RBG_13_46_9 | reverse complement strand
TCGATTTCCTTCAACGCTTTATTCATGCTTCCTTCATTCGCCTCATGAGTCAGCATGACGATCGGGACCGGCTGGCCTTTCTTTCTCTGTTTTTGTGTCACCGTAGCTATGCTGATTTTGTTTTGGGCTAATACGCTAGAGATGCCGGCCAAGACACCTGATTTATCAATAGCGGAAAATCTGACATAATACCTTGTCACCAAATCGTTGATTTTACGAATCCTTTTTATGCCGCTGTCAAATTCGAATTTAAAAAAATCTCCGGCTCTTTTTCCTTTAAAACAGACCCCGCCGTCCGGAGTGGAAAAATTATAAGCGCTCCTTGCAATATCTATGATGTCACTTATGACGGAACTTGCCGTAGGAAGACTGCCTGCGCCCTTTCCGTAAAAGAGCGTTTCGCCTATCATATCACCTTTGACAAATATGGCGTTATTTTCATCTTTCACATTTGCCAGAACTCCCTGAGAAGAAATCAGGGTGGGATGGACTCTTAAATCCAGGTCTTGTCCCATTTTTTTAGCTATGGCCAGAAGCTTGACCGTATATCCCCAGTTTTTGGCGTATTGTATATCCATGGAACTTATGCCTTCGATGCCTTCTATGTAGATATCCTTAGGTTTTACGCTTAGCCCAAACCCCAAAAGCGCAAGAATAGCCAGTTTGTGGCATGTATCAAGCCCGCTTATATCCAATTTCGGGTTCTTCTCGGCTATGCCTATGGCCTTAGCCGCATTTAGCGCCTGGCTAAATGCGCACCCCTCTTCAGACATCCTGCTTAGAATAAAATTCGATGTGCCGTTAAGTATGCCGTAGATCAGCGTTAATTCGTTGGGAACAAGCCGCTTTCTCAATACATCAACTATGGGTATCCCGCCTCCTACGCTTCCTTCAAATCCCAGATATGCCTTAAACCGGGACGAGGCCATGAATATCTCTTTGCCGTATTCTGCGAGAAGCGCTTTGTTAGCGGTAATGACATGCTTGCCGAGGGTAAGGGTTTTCAGTATTATCTCTTTTGCCGGATGAATGCCGCCTATCAACTCAACGATAATATCTGTCTTTTTATCTTTTATTACGGAATCCACATCTGCCGTAAGAAGACCCTTGGGCAAACGCACACCTCTTCTGGGTCTTAGGTCTTTATCAGCGATTTTTACCAGATTAATGGATATTCCGGTCCTATTTTCGAGAATTTTCTTTTTTGAAAGCAGTGTCTTGACTACCCCTTTGCCCACTGTGCCGAAACCTATCAGTCCGACATTGATTTTTTTCATAAGCACCTGCTTTTTTATGATTATTGCCTTAATTCCAAATGAAACGCAAATTCATTAACCAAATATTGTCTCGGATTACGATATCGGAATTTCGGATAAAACTTATTTGACTGCCGTATTATATCGACTCCGCCTTGAGTCCCCGGGTCATCAATTCCGTAACGGCGTCTTTGGGATTCTTGCCTTCATACAGGACCTGATAAATCTTTTCCGTAATGGGCATATCTATGCCTAATCGGCGGGACAGCTCATAGGCGGATTTGGCTGTCGTAACGCCCTCGACGATCATCTCCGTCCCTTCCAAAACGTCATTGATCTTCTTTCCCTTCCCTATCTCTTCGCCTAGCCACCGGTTCCTCGAGTGGACGCTCATGCAGGTTGTGGCAAGATCTCCTATGCCGCTTAGACCGAAAAAAGTCTCTTTTTGGCCGTTTACGCTTAC
>MHFD01000064.1:18395-20136 GCA_001804045.1 Omnitrophica bacterium RBG_13_46_9 | reverse complement strand
CGCGGCTTTGGTATTTGCGCCAAATCCCATGCCGTCACAGATGCCCGCCGCGATTGCGATTATATTTTTAAGAGCGCCTCCCAGCTCAACACCGATTAGATCGCCGGATGTGTATACCCTAAAATTCGGTGTGCTGAAGGTATCCTGGACTTCTCTGGCAAACACTGCATCATCGGAGGCCGCAACCACGGTAGTCGGAAGGTTTCTGGCTACTTCGAATGATATGCTGGGTCCCGAAAGAACCGCTATTTTCCTTTTGCCCAAAACTTCCGCCATGATCTCCGATGGCCTTTTAAGGGTCCCTGTCTCTATTCCCTTTGTAAGCGAAACAACTTTCTTTCCGATTTTACCCTTAAATTTCTCTATAGTGCCTCGCAAGTACTTGGAAGGTATTGCGACTGCGGCCAGGGCATTCGGTGATATCCGGTCTATATCCGATGTCAGATTGACTTTTTCGGGTATTTTTATTCCGGGCAGAAACTTATGGTTGATCCTTTCTTTTCTTAAAATAGCTGTGTACTCAGGAAAAGCGCCCCACAGGGTCACGCTATAACCCTTGTTACACAGAAGAACGGCTATTGTCGTCCCCCATCCGCCATCACCAAGGACTGTAACTTCCCTTTTCATTTAGTCAAAATATTATCATATATATAAAGGCAAGTCAAATGAAATGAGGGGAGTAATCATTATTTTAAGTAGATTACGGAGATTAGAGGAAAGATTACAGCGATTGACGCTTGAATTTCCTTAATCAAGGTCGCGTATTTCATAAGCAGAAAAATCGCTGTGATCATTTGGAGCTACGCGCCCTTACAGAGGTATGGAATCTTTTCTCTCGCCTCGGGGAAGCCCTCGGCTTCGCCGTGAGGCGAGCGGCCCGCCATGCTCTCGCGTGGCGAGGTCTCGCCGCACAAAAATACCGGCGAAAAACCGCGCCGAAGGCGGGTTGGAGCCTGCTTCTTATTCGGCGGAAACATCGCCGAAGGCGGGTTAAATAAAAAAAGAGGGGTATAGACTCTATACCCCTCCCAAAAGCCCTTAATAATTTTTTTATTTTGCGGGCTTTATTTATCTATAAATCTGTTCTCAAGCAGACTTAATTTTTTGTCGATAACGTGGATCTTAAAAAGAATTATAAAAAAGATCAACGCATGAATTATGCCCTTGTAATTTTCTATATTGATATTCATTTTACCTGCTCCAATTTGTGTTTCGTTATTTTTATCGCGTGGACAAATACAATATTGTAAGCGGCGTCACCAGAGATTACGCAGAAAGAACCTCTCATCTTGCATATCAACTTATCTTCCATGTCTTTAGCGGAATACCTTCGCAGGATATGAAAAAACTTTTTAGTTAAAACCTTATCGTTTTTCCTTCCTTCTATCCATGCTTCCAGACCTTCCTTTGATTTTATTTGGTGGGATCCCCTGATAAAATACATGGAACGCTTCTTTGTGGTGGAAAGCAGTCCATCTCTATTTATTACTTCCTCTACAGATATATCTCGTTTTTGGGAAGTCGGTTTTATCAGGTTCTTAAAAATTAGTTCGCGCATCTTAATCCCCTCGTAATAAAAAATGCTTTTAAAAACATTTTAATTACCTTCAATAAAAAACGTGCTTTTGTCAAAGCAGGCTTTAATCCTTTTTTTCAGTTTATCGATTTCAAATAAAGTATATCAGAATCTAGTGAAATCGTCAAGTAAATCAACTAAACTTTTTTATAACCTAACATAGTT
>MHFD01000064.1:17547-18369 GCA_001804045.1 Omnitrophica bacterium RBG_13_46_9 | reverse complement strand
TATCGGTGGAGCGGAACCCTGAACCGAAAGCCATTCATCCGCGCCCTTACAGGCGTGGCTTTCTGGTTCATGGGTAAAATAGCTTAAGCCGCCTCAAGCAACTTTTTCAACCTTGCATATCGTTTTGTAAGGTCTCTCGGATCAAATTTCTCTGCATCGGGTAGCAGTCTGAAGATCAACACGCCGGTAACTCCCTCTTTTTCCATCGACGCTATGTTCAGTTTTTCTAGAATACCTCTCACGTTGCCGAGAGTTCTTGAATCTATAAACTGTGCTAAAGCTATCATCACGATTTCCGGCAGAGGGTAATAGGCATCCAACGGAAAATCTTTTTCGTCAATATAGGTGGCGTGGACTTTTGACTCGATATTCGCAAGGCAGTTTCTTTCGTTCACCCGTGCGAAAACAAATATTTCCGCATCTTCGTTCATGTATTGCTCGAGCCTGCTTGGCAGGTTTTTCGGTATTGATTCTACTATTTCTAAATTTTTGAGGATCTTTTCAAAATTCTCATCCTTCTTCAGTTTCTCCAATTCCTCGAACACATCTAATGCCTCTCCGCGAAGCTCTACATCAAACGCCAGAACAAGTCTCTTTTTGGCGTAGAGAATTGAAAGCAGCGCTTCTACGATATTACGCGATAATTCTCTTTGATCAGCTATGTTTCTCAAGAATGCCCCTTCCGGATAAGCATAAGAGGCCTCTTTCTTCTCCAGGACCATGTCTGTGGGCATTGGTTTTTGCCCTCTAATGCCGCTATCGCTGTCTTTGCTTCTCACCATATCAGTGGGCATGGGTTTTCCGCTTACGGCCAATTCTTCT
>MHFD01000064.1:10017-17520 GCA_001804045.1 Omnitrophica bacterium RBG_13_46_9 | reverse complement strand
GCCAGTTCCTCTTCCGTAGCTGGTTCCGTGTTTAACGAATCTATGAAATCCGGGTCATGGTCGATTACTTCCATGGGATCTTCGTCTTCACTCTGTCGGTCGAGATTTATGCACCTGTCACCTACCCATTTCGGGACTCTTACTATATGCTGGGAATCTTCCAGGAGAAACTGCGCAAGCTTCTCGACGGTCATGCGTCCAAGCAGTATCTCGCCAACCCATATGGTGGGCTCGAGTCCGTGGATGTCTCTGCTGTATCCCGTCCTTGAATGCGCAACTATTTCGTCATCTCCTCTTTCGCCTATGGTGACGGCGCCTAGTATGACGCTCAAATGTATGTCTTGGACTGTTCTTACAAGATCTATCTTTTCTGAAAGGGTAAGATTGTCGAAGTTCTTCTTCTTCCTTATGATTTGCCAGAGTAGGGTGGGTTCTTTGGCCTGTCTTATCTTATCAAAAGTCCCGTTAAATCCGAAAAATTCCTCGAGAGGCGGCTCTCTCGGATTCGTTCGGTCCCGTCTTATCCTCCTTACAGTCTCATTCTTCTCGTCCATTTCGATCGCCCTTCCGGCGTCGATATGCGCCTCGATAAACGGATTCGTCGTATCTCCATCAGCAGTTGCGACTTTGGTCTTTTCCTTCTCCTGCGTCCTCGCCATGTCCGGAGGTGTGGGTTTGGGTGGTTTCTGTCCGAACATGCGCTGTTCCTTCAAGGCTTCAAATTTTGAGGATATCGCCTGGACAGTATCATCGTAATGAGAGCGGACTCTTCCATTGAAAGCGTGTGTTAATTCTTCAAAAAGACATCTCGCATCGTTAAATCTCTCCTTCATCCTTTCCAGCAAGACACCGGTGCTGTCATTTACAGCAAGTAGCCGTTCAAGATTAATAAGAATACTCTCTGCCCATGTCAAAAATAAATTTCTCCGTAACTGCGCGGCGTTCAGCATAAGATTCGATTTAAGCTCTGCTTTCCTTCTCTCCTGTGACACGTTGACGCGCATACCATCCACCTCGACCACTTCATCGCTATCGGTAGCGCCTTCAAACCTGTCAAGAAGATCATACAGCACTTTGGTCAATCTCTCTTTCATTACACAACTGTAGGAATAAAGCGGCTGCAGAAGTGAGCGTATCGTGTCTTTATCATCTTCTTCCAGGTAACGCGCAAGAACAGTCAATACGCGTATAATCGCTATGTTCCTGAGTACCGTCATTTCGTCGGCGCTCTGCGTATTGATCATCTGCGCCAATCCTATGGCTTTCTTACCCCTGAAGTTCTGTCGAAAATATGTCACAGCATCTCTCATGCCATATTGATCGGGATTTATTTCGTTACGGACAAAGACACCGAGGTGCCGTTCTAAAGGCGTTGTCCTTTCAAGAACCATAGCCTCTTCCGCTGAAAGTTCGATACCAATGTCCCCAAGGATATCCTTAAATTCCCATATAGAACTCCCCAATCGCTCCCTGGCTTTTGTCTGATTTCCGCCTGCTTCCTGAAGGGTGCGCTGTGCGTACACATTCTTCGCTGCCCGCAATAATCGATCTATCGCAATACCGTTAAGAGGTAAACGCAGAGTAACGCCCGATAGCGCTTCGGTACCCTTTTCGAGCAACACCGGATTTTTCACTTCGATTCCGAGCGCATAAGCCCTCGCAGTAATATCCATGATGCCCAATATCTTCCTCATCTGGTCTACATCACCGTTGGTAAGCCTTGCTGTTTCTGCGAAAAGCGCTTTCTGGCAGGTTACAAGAACTCTGTTGAGTGATGCCCCGGCAGAAAAAGAATCTCCGATAAAGCCGTCCAATCCTGAATTTTTCAAAATTTCTTCGTTACTTGAATCTTCCGTGAGCGTCCATGGCTCAAGCGGCGCGTTGTATTCCGGATAGACGTCTTTCCTTCTGGCAAGTTCCGCGATGTGCTGTTTCAAACTCCGTATTGAAATGGGTGTTGTAACTCTCGACACCACATCCTCCGCAGAAAAGTCTTCTTTTCCCTGTATCTTTTTCACTATGCGGATTAAACCTAAAAGCTCTTTGTCTTCGACCGATATGCCTGTATCACTCGTTTCCGACAGGTATCTCAAGAAGTTCTTTACAAACTCCGGCGCGGGAGCGTACCCCATGCACCACATTGTAATAGCAAGGTTTTCCTTCTCTTCTTCGGATAGATACGCTATTCCTGAAGGCACTTCGAGCTTTTCCCAGGCAATACTAAGATTCTCCGTGCTAAAGTATCCTTCTCTGTACAGGGCATATGGCCTCTTATTTCTGTCCAATAGATATGCTTTTATCCCGTGGCCCTTTTCCGGATCTTCGACAAAAACGATAAGAATCTCCCGCGGCGTATCATATGCTCTTAACCTGCTATCCCTATCACTGCTGCCTGTCTCGATCACTTTGAGCGATCCGTCTTTGGGGATATATATAGCAATAGGCTCCGGGCACGTCTCGCCTTTTCCGGCATTGAAGTGAGTATCCAGCCTTTTTTGCACCTCGCTCCTTTCGTCGTATATGCTAAGAGTTCCGCTATCATAGAAAAATCTGTGTGTCCTTTCTCTGAAATGCTCAATTCTATCTAATGATGAAACGCCGTTTCTCTTCATGATTTCGAGTCGGCCTGGTTCCTCAGGCACGTTGTAGACCAGAACCTCGTTTTCCCCTTCAAATGCCTCCCCTACATGAGCGTAAACACTGTTTGCTTTTCTTTCCGAATCGTTCCAGAGATAGATATAGGGGATGCTCTGCTTGGATAAGATCCTACTCTTTCTCTCTGTTCTTTTTCTGGCCTCAATATTTCCTTTTGCCACTTCTCTATGCCAGGTCGCCGTTCCGCTCTGAGGCGGATTTTTCTTCTCGTATATGGTAACGAAATCGCCGGGATGCTTGACTTTATAGAGACCTATCATTTTTGAGAGGCCCCGCGTGCGTTCGTCGAGATACACCAAGAGGAGCCTCTGCCCTACTGCCACGGAGACCCTGCCGTAGACCTCTTTTCGATGCGTACCGTTTGGCATCGTGCCATACTGTGCGGGGATATTAACGACGCAATCGAGAAGGTGTCCTTTCTTTCCGGGATCCGGGATCTTACAAACGTATGCGGCTGCCTTTCCTTTGACGTGCAACTCAAGCGGCTCCGTTGGCATTGTCGTCGTTTCACCCGACAGCCATAATCTGTAGTGGTCCCGCAAGCCGATAATGCTCAATCTTCCTTTCTTATCTATATCTAATGAATAGAGATAGGAGCCCTGATAGATTCTCTCCTTCCCGTCAATGCTGCATACCGTAACAGCAACAAGATCGCCACCGGTTCTTTTAGCTTCAATGCGCACCAGTTCGTTCTCATGTGACGGCAAGTGGGCAGCGTAACACGAATCAAATATCGACACCTTATTATCTTCGCTGACCCTCACTACCATTACATCGGTCTCTCCGATGCGCGTCCGTCTTGCCGTAAAACTCCTAAACTGTGCCTTCCTGGCCTCATCGCTTTCTTGAGTAAGGTCGGGCTTTGCTTCCCTGTCTTTATATCGCAGTCGTATGTCACGGATAGCTTTCTCTGCCTCGCGGACATCGCTTATTTTGCTGACTCTCTTCGCACACGTCTGTCGAAGCGCGTCCTGTAATTCGCGTACTTCTTTATTGTCGAGAAAAGAGATATCGTATAATGCCTTATCATCCATGCCGTATTTCCTGACGATTCCGAAGTGTTTTATTAAAATGGCCAGGCCATATGTTCTTTTGAGGTGTTTTTCACTGATGCCGAGATATACGGCTATTGCTCTTCGGGTAATCTGCCGTTTCCCACCGCTAAGAGCGACAATGGCATCGAATATTCTCGAGGGAGAATTGTACGACGAGGTGATATTCTCATCACGCGTTATCTTTTTTCTCGCCATGTCCGGAGGTCCTGGTTTGGGGCGTAATTGTGTAAACAAACCGTTTTCGTTGGCTGCGTAAACATAATAGATGGCGCCTTGCCTGGTAACGCCTCTTTTTCGCAAATTGAATCCATACCAGGCATCGCCACCGTAGATAACGAGTTGCGTGCCCGGTTTGAATTTCGTCTGGCTTATCTTCAACTGCAGCGCCTCAACATTGGTAAGTTCTCCCTCGGTGGCAACCTCTTTCTCGTTATAGTACCAGTACAATACGTCGTAATCGGAAAGCTTGGTGTCATCGGAAAGATAGTCGCCCTTTTCTATGGAAATGCGCTTATCGCGCATCCACGGTCCTTTTTGAAGCGCGATGTGGGCGTCGCGGCTGTCCTGCCATAGCTTTGGATCGAATTCCATTCCATCGGCGTCCGCGTCGAATATTCCTGCCGCTATGAATACATCGTCTCCCAAACCGCTCCCGAGACTTAAGTATCGCATTCCCTTACGCAATCCGATGCCTTCGAAGATCTCGACGATATCGGAACCCGGGGTGCGGACAAATGTGCCCTTCTCTGTATACTTGCGCGCAAGGCCTTCTTTTATTTCATAATGAGCCGCTAATGGGCTAAGGACGCTTTCTATCACCTCGAGCCTGTCTTCCTGCTCCAGTATCCAGGCAAACTCGTTCCATCCGCGCAAATGTTCATACAACCTCCGGATCATTTCGTCGATGAATCCTTCTTTCTCTTTTCTGAATATGCCTCTTGTGTCTTCGCTTTTGTGTAACACGCGCGGTCTGTTGCGGGGCGAAGCAAGGCGATATGGCTCTACGATAAACTCGTCATCCGTCTCTACCCAGAAGTGGGCAAAGAAATTCCTATAGTCATCTATAAATCTATTCAGGTACCCGCACATCCTGCATTTTACGTTTCGCGCGACGAGTCGTTGCATAGTGTCATATGAATGTAATCTGCAGTCAGGCAGTCTCTGATACTCCGGCAATTTTGCTTTTTCTTCGCCCGCAAGGAATATCCTGGCCTCATGTTCGTGCTTTTTCAGGAAATCTATCGTCTCCTGGGCGATTTCGGTATAGAAAGTGATTCTTTTTGCCTGCTGTATCATGCGTTTAGCGGCCTTGTTTTCGAAATCATCCTCATTAAAAGTGACGAGTATGCGGACCAGTTCTTCCCGTTTATCCTCGTCTGTCTGCAACAATGCCGCCAATTTCAAAAGCTCCGGATGGGCAATTTTTATATGCGACAACAAGTCGGACAGATTAGTCAGATATTCAGGAGCCCTGTGCAGTGCGTTCTTTATTCCTAGTTCCCTCTGGTGCGGTCCCATTCCGCCGGATTTTTCTTCACTTGCGATATCCGGCGCCTGTGGCTCCGGAGGTATTACCGGTATCGATCTTTTCACTCTTTCCTCATCGAGCCTTTCTTTGACGCCGGGCAGCCCTTCAAAATCCTTTTTCAATCGATCAAATGCTTCGCGCGTTTCCTGTGCCGTTTTGAATTTACGCCTTGTCAAATCGCCGAGCAGCAGAGTAAATAAATCATATCTGGATTTGTTTATTTTATCAGCCTTATCTTGTCTCGCTTTCCTGAACGCGGGCCTGTCAATTGCAAGCGGGGCTATCCTGCCTTCTTTCACCAATCCATCTATCGCTGCCCCCAACATATTCTCTGTCACGACTATATTGGTATCGATTCCTGCGAGTTCATTTATCGCCTGCTGTTCTAATTCAGCGATACGGCGGGAAATAACTATCACCGCCGCTTCTCTCGCCCGGTCCCACCCTTTTATCTTATAAGGCACCAATCTATCTACATCTCTCCATAAAGATTCTGTAGAGACAAATTGCGCGGGCGCCAGGTTGGATAAGTAGTCTGACGCCCTCCGCCGGAATTCGGCAAGAGCCGACTTCGCCTCTCTCTTCTCTATATCCCGGGCTTTGATTAAACGGCTATGCGATTCTTCTATCGTTTCGCATACGGTAAACAATACATTCTCTATGCCCTCGGACAACCTATCGTATAACGGCGCGTGCTCTGCATTCCTTTTCGCAATAGCTGCCTTAAGATTCGCCAATCTCTGTCGTCTACGCTCGGCTCTCTCTTCGACCATCCTCCATTCGGCTTCCGCTTCAAGCATTCTCTCTTCATCCTTCTGCCTATCTATTTCGGCTTCCGCTTCAAGTCTCTTTTGTTCAGCTTCATGCCTCTCTATCTCCGCTTCCGCTTCAAGTCTTCTTCGCTCGGCCTCTTTACGCATTCTCCTCTCGTAGAGATAATTTGAAATAGCGATGTACATTTTTCTTGCCGGCCATGCGATCAGAGTGACTGGAAATGACAATACCGCGGTGAGAGCTCCGATAATCTTTCTTTCGGTATTGCGTAACGCATATTCAACGTCCTCCTTTGTCCGCCTATACCATGCTTCCAGGCGTTTTATCCTCTCTTCGCGCCTTATATCCTTCTCCAGGCGTTCTTTCTCTTTCTTTGAGGTCTCTTTTTCTTTTATTCTGCTTATATCCCTTATGGCCTTGTCTATATACCCCCTAAGTATCTCATCGTCCATACGTCTTACATCGGCGCTTCTGCGTAATGCGGGCGATAGGTTTCTGTTGTGCTCTTTCATGACATGCCTGAAAGCTTTTTTATATCTCCCTAAATCCGTGCATTTCGCTTTGCGCATATCAGTAAGGACTTTATTAAGCGCGTGTTCCCTATTATCCAGAACCGTAGGCACAAAAGTCCGGGGAAACGCTTTTTCGATTCTTTTTTCATCCATTTTATCCAGTATATATAAGATAGCATTATATACGGCAATCATTCCTATGCCGGTAGCAAAGGCCACGACAATGTTTTCGGTCATGACTCCGGCTATAACTGCTCCGCAAATAGCAGCTAAGGCGAAATATATCTTATAATCCCCGATTGCCCCTAATCCAAAGCCTTTCGGCGGACGTCCTGTATTAAGGTGTTTTTTGGCAGATGCCGGTTTGGAGGCCCGCTTACTCGCTACCAGATACGCCCCGAGCATTACAGCCGCGCTCATCATCGTGAAAAGAACTGGTTTTTCCAGCCAGTCGTTCAAAATCAACCCCTCGAATATCGCCGTATGGATGGGCACCGAAGCCAGAATAGGATAAAGATGTGTCAGTCCGAAACCTTCTGTCCTCTGCGCTCTGTAGAGAGCGAAGAAACTTAAAGGAAAGATAAGTGAGGTAAGAGCAATCAGTGGGTGGGTTATCAATGGAAATTTTAAACCCCCGAGCAAGATCAGCTGAAGCAGCATTACATAAATGGATAATAAAATAGCACCGAGGTGATAGCCGAATTTCGTAGCTACAAACTCTGTCGTCGGGTGACGACCGAGGAATTCCTGATGCACAGCCCCCCTGTACGCAAAGACGAAAGCGAAACAGGTTACCAATAATATCCCGATAACTGTCACAAAACCAAGCGTTCCTCCTGCGGCGCTTTTTGAAAAAAGGACAACCGCAGAGACGCCTGTCAGGACAAGAATGCTTCCGATGATTTTTCTCGCTGTTATGGACTCGTTGAATCTCCGCACCCCAAAGAAGTATGAAAACGGTACTGATGTCTGGCGGATA